>JAKMFK010000154.1 GCA_022425465.1 Bacteroidia bacterium
GTACTCGGGACGGGACTTGAACCCGTACGGCCGTGAAGCCATTGGATTTTAAGTCCAACGTGTCTACCAATTCCACCACCCAAGCATCAAGTATGAGAAAAATCCCCTCCAATTAGATGGAGTTACTTGAGCGAAAGACGAGATTCGAACTCGCGACCCTCACCTTGGCAAGGTGATGCTCTACCAGCTGAGCTACTTTCGCTTGATGTGTGTTGCTTAAATTTTAAAGAACATTTCTTTTGTTTGATTAAGCGGCTGCAAAGATAATCTTCAATTCTTATCTTGCAATGGATTAGATTATTTTTTCATTAATTCGATGATTAGTTCTTTATCTTGTCTAGAACTAATTGATTGGTATGATTTCTCAAGTTTTAGGATTGAAAATTTTGAATAGAATAATATTTTATATTCTACTATATCACCACCAAAAGGAGGGCCACCCTGAAATTGAATGGAGAAAAGAACGCCAAATAATTTACCATTGGTATTTAAGATAGTATGTGCTTTATTAGCATATTGACTTCGAAGTTGGGGTTCAATAGCACAGAAAAAAGTTTGTTCGAGTATTAGATCAAACTTTTGATTCAGTTCGAAGAAGTCACCGACTAGATATTGGTTTTCAGGAAATGTGGGATTTTGGGATAAGAAACGTTCTTTGGCTTCTGGTGATAAATCAATAGCAAATACATTCGTGTAGCCAAAGTCCCACAATTTACTCACTTCATACCCAGATCCAGCACCTGGAATGAGTATTCTAGCAGTTTTATCGATATTCTCTATGACATAATCAATATGGATGGGATTAGCATGCCCAATATCCCAGCCTGTATTATTTTGGATATATCGGTTATTCCAATACGCTGAATCTAAATTAACTGTTGTCATTTTTACCCCGTTTAGGTCCGTCGGATTTGACTTTTATAGGATATTGTTTTTTTGTTGGTGTATTTGATCTGGGAGTAGAAATTGATCCAGAATTAGAACTATTTCTAGTAGAGTTATCGTAGTATCTTTTACTATCCAAGGAATTATACTTATTTGATGAGTTATCGTTCGATGGAGAACTATGACTATATGTTTTGAATAGATTAAATCGAATTCCAGCATTGATGAGTAAAATATCCGTTTTAACAGTTTGGTAGTTATCATATTTTACTTCATTGCTGCCATTTTCTCTTACGATATCTTTTAACGGTAATGCAGCTCCTTCTTTACCAAATGTATATGTAATACTCGACTCCAATGAGATACTATTATTCAGCTTGTAGATTATACCAACAGTACCACCATAATGAAATCGATTCGTATGAACCACTCGTTCGGTTACAGAGGCAGCTTCACGTTCTGGGTTATAATTGGGTTGATTAAGGGATAAAACTTGGTAAGTAGTGTAGTTCCTATGTCCAGCAAGTAAACTCAGGTATGGAGAAATCTTTTGAAATTCGTCAGCAAAATTGATTCGTCCTTCAGCAAATAAACCATACATACGGTTTCTTGCTTCAATATTAGCATCGCCTATGATCAATGGGCCATCATCTTGAGCTAGTATAATTGACTCAAACCTTCGGGTTTGCATATGAGCAAAATCCATACGTGCACCTAGTTGAAAGTTTACAGGAGATTTATAAGGAAATTTTCTACTTAAATATGAAATATTGAGTCCAATACCATCGTCATAGTCTATGTCACCCAATTCACTTTGTGGGCATGCCAGATGAAGTCCAAGACCAATTGAACCTTGGCTAACTTTTTTTTGTGCGAATCCAGAAGTGGAGAGAAAGATGATTAGGGGAAGAATTAATTTTTTCATGTTAATCTATATTTCAATTTTTATGCCATTATGAAAGTTTGGGGTTGTTTCGATGTCTATCCTGGTCGCGTTTTGTTTTCTTTGCTAGGTTTTTTGTAAGAGACTGTTCTAAATTTACTCCACATTGATTAGCTAGGCACATTAATACAAATAAAACATCTGCCATTTCATCACCCAAATCAATTGATTTGTCGGACTCTTTAAAACTTTGTTCACCATATTTTCGAGACATTATTCTGGCAACTTCTCCAACTTCTTCCATTAATACAGCAGTATTGGTAAGTGGGTCGAAATAACGAACTCCAATGGTGTTTATCCACTTGTCAATTTTTTTTTGGGCTTCTGTGATGGTCATTTTTATTTGATGATAAACAAATTTAACCAAATTACTCATAGGAGGATTTTTAGAAACTCCAACTGTTTGATGCTGTATTGTAGGGGACAATAGAGAATTTAAAACCAGAACTGAATCCTTGTGTGTTGGATTGAGCTACAACATAGTATAACCCAAGTCTAAATCGTTCTCTTCCGATTCTAAAAATTCGATTAAAACCAGCATATAATTCAGAATATTGGTAGTTTCTTTCTGGCACAA
>JAKMFK010000164.1 GCA_022425465.1 Bacteroidia bacterium
GGAGGGTTTTTCTTTTCCACCAATGGATATAACCCAAATCCTCTGTTAACCTCATCTATCATTAACCTATCTTGAGATTCCCTGGATGCTGTTTTAGGGGGGATGTGTTTGGGGAAAGTTTGTAGTGTGGTTGGATTTAACCTAATCTTTTTACCTTGTAAATATGAAAAAACTACTCTATCCATTATCATTAATCTTAACGGCATTCCTAATCCTTTACAGTTGCTCTGCAGAAGAGGATATTCATGACAACAACCATGAGGATTTTTTTGAATGTACAGTTGACTTTGTTCAATTTATAGACGATCAGAATGCTATAGTGCGATTTGAAACAACACTTGGAGATCAGACAAATTACTTCTACGGAAGATATTCTTATGTTAAAGACGGAAATGATTACGAAATTGGTGATGATTTGGTCTACATAAGAAACTTTGAATTAGCTGCAAAAGGAGAGGCTACGTTTAGATTTATATATGGTGAATCTTTGGGATTCTTTTGTGCGCAAATATTTGAAACGCTACCTGTACATGTTCATCAGAATTTCGATGCAGAGGCTGAACTGGTTATAGAACCTACAGATAAAGCGGTAGGTAAATGGAGAATTAGGAAAAAAAACAACTACTCATTAAATTAAGGAAAATATAAGTATTTAATCCCTCCAAAGTGGAGGGTTTTTATTTTACAGCAATGGACACAACCCTAATACTCTGTTAACCTCATCTATCATTGCTCTGTCCTGAGTTTATCTAGATGCTGTTTTAGGGGGGAGTTGTTTGGTGAAAGTTTGTAACGTGTTTTGTCAAAACCTATATTTTCTATACCTTAGAGGTATTATAAACCATAAATCAATGAAAATGAAAAAAATTCTTTTTGGATTAATTGTGTCTATTACAATATCAGTTAATGGACAATTTTTACAATCAAGACTTCTTAAAGTAAATCAGAGTGATGTTGCAAAGTTTGAAGCTGCTGTAGAAGAAAAAACAAAGTTGTATAATAGCAAAGAGGGACAAGCCCGTTATATAACATTTAAAATTTTGACAGGTCCTTATGCTCAAAATTATGTGAGAATGCAATATGCAGATGATTTAAGTGAATTTGATGCTATTGATAAAGTTGGAAATGATTACTGGTTTAAAACAACTGGTAAACTTCATGTTTCAGAAGGAAACCGAATTTTCTCAAGAAATGCAGAAGCAACTTATTCTCCCGAAGGAGCTGAAAGAGTTAATCATAGACGTATACTATATTATAAAATCAAGCCAGGAATGGAAAAAGATTTCTGGAGATATAGAACAAGGTTAGTTGAAGCATTAGAAGCTGCTAATTGGCCAAATAGAGTGTCAACTCTGAACTGTAACTCTGGCTGTGATGGAAATTGGGTAATGGTTAGGTATCATCATAAAGATTTTAAAAATGAATATGATGATAACTCAAAAATATTCCCAGTAGTAGTGGAAAAATACAATGAATTATTTGGTAAAAATTCATACGAAGATGACTCTCAAAGGCTTCAGATGTCGGTTGATGAAAACAGAACAAGACACCATCAAAGATTGCCTGCTCTTAGTTCCTCCTGGAATTAAGATTACATAACCCTCCCGAGTGGAGGGTTTTTCTTTTACACAGATTCTCTGTATCTTAGAGGTATTATTAACCATAAATCAATTAAAATGAAAAAAATATTATTGTCACTCTTTGTTCTAAGTCTTATTAGTTGTCAGCCACCAAAAGAACAAAAACCCTCTCCAAATATGGAGTTTGGCGGTTGGAGTGGTATTTCCGATGATCATAGTCAAGAATCCTTAATGGCAAGAAAGTTTAACGAATACTATGTAACAAATACATTCCAAAAAGGGGCAAGTATGATTTCTGATGACGCCGATGAATTCTTTTTCAATAACGATAAAGTTACTAAACAGGGATGGTTAGATGGAGCTTCTGCTCATCATAATTATTTTGATAATATTTCTAATGATAAAATACAGCCATATAACTTAACTACCTCACGTTATGACAATGGTCAAGTATGGACACAGTGTTGGTTTATTTGGACTGGATTAGGAAAATTTACTGGTGCAGAGGCACAAACTATGGTTCATTATGCCTTCCGATGGGAGGGTGATAAAATTGTAGCTGCCTATCACTTTTTTGACCCTACCGTCATAAACAATGAAATTGCTGCTGCTAATCAACAATAGAGAATAAAGCTTATATACCCTCCCAAGTGGAGGGTTTTTCTTTTGCACCAATGGACACAACCCAAATCCTCTGTTAACCTGATTTATCATTGCCCTATCATGAGATTCTCTGGATACTGTTTTAGGGGAGAGTTGTTTGGGGTTTGTGTGGAGCCGTGATGTGGAAAATCTAAAACTTCTCAGGTACTCTTTTCCCAAACACAGGGGCATGGGTTTTAGAAAACGGTTTTTCTGTTGGAACGGTGGGATGGAATTTGATATATAATTCATTTTGTCTACCTTAGAAATAGTAAGCTCAATCAAACGGGAAATAAAGCACCTTTTAAGTATATACATTTGATTTATTTAAAACTAGTTTACGATCAAAAAATTAAATTTATGATATTCAAGCAATTAAAAAATTTATTTGTCATTACCCTATTTTTCATTACGGTTAAAGCTGTTTCTCAAGCAAGCGAGAAGCCTTTTAGTATAGATGATGCATTAAATCTCAAAAATGTACGTAATCCAAAAATTAGCCCAGATGGAAAGTGGATTGCATTTACCGTTAGTGAATTGGATCTAGAAAAAGACAAGTCCGAAACCCGTATTTGGATGATTCCAACAGGGGTTGGAGATGCAATTCCTATGACTTCCAAAGGGTACTCCGCCAGTCAACCTCGATGGAGTCCAGACAACAAGTACCTTTCGTTTTTAGCAGCAAAAAATGATGGAAAAACACAAGTCTGGACCCTTAATCTTTTGGGAGGTGAAGCGCAGCAACTAACTAAAATTAAACAAGGTGTATCTGGGCATGATTGGTCACCAGATGGAAAACGACTATTGTTATCCATTCGTGATCCAAAACCAGAAGAATTAACCAAGGATAAAAAAGATGACAAAAAAGCGAAACCCTTTGTCGTTGACCGTCTTCAATTTAAAAGAGATTACAAGGGCTACTTAGATCGCTACCGAACCCATTTATACACCTTTGTTCCTGGCGATTCGACTGCTATCCAAATTACATCTGGTGATTTTGACGATCTTAGCCCTGTATGGAAACCTGATGGTACTTCAATTGCATTTGTAAGCAATCGGACTGACAATCCAGATGGAAATAGCAATAGCGATATTTGGATTGTCTCTGCCGATAATACAGATAAAGGTAAAACGCTTTTACAGCTAACCAAAAACACCAACGCTGACACATCACCTGAGTGGAGTTCCGATGGAAGTCATCTTACCTACACAACTATAACCGATAAAGAAGCGATCTGGTATGCAACCCAAAAATTAGCCATTATTCCTTCAACAGGTGGGGAACCAAAAATCCTTGCAGAGCAATTAGACCGCAATATCAGTCATCCAAAATTTTCTCCAGACGGAAAACAAATCTATTTTATACTTGAAGAAAGTGGTACATCTAAAATCGCATCAATTGATCCTTCTGGAAAGAATTTCAGACGTGTGATTAAAGGAGATATTAGTATTCGAGATTATGTAATGGATGGGAAGTTTATTTTTCCTCTGCTGGGAAAAAGTTTACAACCTCACGAAATTTATTCTTTTAAAAATGATAAACTCACCAAATTAACAAGATTTAATGATTCAATAATAGTACATCAAAAGAAACCTATCGTTCAAAAGATCAGATTTAAAAGTAATGATGGCACTCCAATTGAAGGGTTTGTTGTTAAACCAATCGGCTTTGATCCTACAATGAAATACCCTTTGATATTGTGGAATCATGGGGGTCCAGTTAGCCAATACGAATTTTCCTTTCACACAATTTCTCAGCTTTTTGCTGCAAATGGATTTGTCACATTATTGATTAATCCAAGAGGATCTTCTGGTTATGGGCAGGCTTTCTCCGAGATTATATTTGCAGATTGGGGAAATAAAGACTACCAAGATGTGATGGCTGGTGTTGATTATACCATTAATTCTGGATATGTTGATGAGGAAAGGCTTGGAGTAGGCGGTTGGTCATATGGTGGAATGCTTACAAATTATGTTATCACAAAATCGCACAGATTTAAAGGAGCGATCTCTGGAGCTAGCGCATCGCTTTATCGAGCTAATTATGGTCATGATCATTATCAATTGCTATGGGAAATGGAATTGGGTTTACCATGGGAAAATGCCGAAGCTTGGGAAAAAATATCTCCTTTCAATCAAGTAGCCAATATCCAAACACCCACACTATGGATTGGTGGAAGTGATGACTGGAATGTACCTATAATTAATTCTGAACATATGTATCAAGCAATGAAAAGATTAGGTAGGGAAACGCAATTAGTCGTTTATCCTGATGAGCATCACGGTTTAAGAAGACCATCGTTTTTAAAAGATCGGTATGAGAGGTATTTAAATTGGTTCAATAAATATGTCAATTAACAAATAATTTTGCTAATTAAGAACATACAATGATTTTAATATAATTGGGTTTTTCTTTTACACCAATGGACACAACCCAAATCCTCTGGTAAGCTCATCTATCATTGCCTTATCATGAGATTCCCTGAATGCTGTTTTAGGAGGGATGTGTTTGGGGTTTGTGTGGATACGTGATGAGTGAAAATCTAAATCTTCTTAGGCACCTTTATCCCAAACACAGGGGCATGGGTTTTAGAAAACGGTTTTCCTATTGGAACATGGGGTTGGGATTTGATATGTAATCTATTCTATCTACCTTAGATGTATTTTAATTGGTTCAATAAATATGTCAATTAACATATTATTTTGCTAATTAAGAACATAGATTGATTTTAATAGAATTGGGTTTTTTTTTACAACAATGGATTCATCCCTAATCCTTTCTTACCGTCATCTATCTTTACCC
>JAKMFK010000167.1 GCA_022425465.1 Bacteroidia bacterium
TAAAATTAACAGACGCGAGATGAATTTGATTGGCATTTATTTTAATCGCTTTATTAAAATATACATTACTGCAAATACAGCTATAAAAATACCAATCAACAAAAAAACAGAGTCTAAATTGAGATAAGCATCCAAATACTTACCTGCCAAAATGAAAATTAGAGTTATAAAAATCAGTTGAAAACCAATACCTGCGTATTTCTGTAGCGAATTATCCCGTGGCTTGTTGGGCATCCTTTTGGACATTCTCTTTTTTCATCGAAATTGCATTACCCATCGAACATGAACCATTAAACTCACCTCCATTTTCAATAACAAGTTTTGAAGTATTTATATCTCCATCCACTTTACCTGTACCCTTTATGAGTAAAAGGTCACTCACATTTACATCCCCAACCGCTTTACCGCTAATATCACAATCTTTTGCCTTGATGGTTCCCACAATTTGTCCGGTAACTCCAATTATACATCTACCCTCAGTGATCACATTACCCTTCACCTCTCCATCAATTCTTAAATCACCTTTTGATTTTAAGTCCCCTTCTAGTTTAGTGCCCTCACTGAGCACATTAATGTTTGCCGTTGTTGCTGATAGTTTGTCTTTTTGTCCTAACATTTTTTTTAAATTTAAAAGTTTAAATAACTAAATGGATTTACTGCCAAGCCGTTTTTCCATAATTCAAAATGAAGATGCGGTCCTGATGATAACTCTCCTGTATTACCTACCAATGCAATAGCATCTCCAGCACTTACGAATGTACCCGTTTTTTTCAAAAGAACAGCATTGTGCTTGTAGACTGATATAAAATTATTCGAGTGTTGAAGAATTAGGGTATGTCCACCCTTTGAGGTCCACCCACTATAAATAACAGTCCCATTTTGAATTGCTTTAATTACCTCTTTACTTTTAGCAGCAATATCAACACCCAAGTGATTCCTCTGAATATTGAAACTATCTGTGATTACACCGCTAACTGGTATAAAAAAACTGTAATCTTGTTTTGTTTCTGAGGAGTTTTGTTCACCAATCTTAGAGGGCTTGCTTTCTTCAGTAGCCACAACTTGAGTAGTTTTAATATCGTTACTTGCAACATCCATAGATAATTCGTCCCCAGATAATACAGAACCTAGAACTTCAGATTGAAGTTTAATCTGTTCCAAATAAATTTCCAATGAATCAATTTTTTGAATCATTCTATATTGTTCTTGACTACTGTATTTTGCACTTTTTGTTGGGAAAAAATAATTTAGTGGAGTGTATGCCAAAAGAAAATAGACAAACAAACCAACAAACAGAAACCCTCCGCATATCATAAGAACCATGTTGAGAGGTTCCAAAACAATCGAAACCTTTTCTTCTAAATTATCGTCACGTCTTAAGATTAATCGGTATCGATTTTTGAATTTATTTGCTATTTTTCTGCGGAAAGAACCCAAATTAATTAAATGATTGCGACGTTTTTAAAATAATTTTGTTGCCTAAAGAGTTAGATCATTGCAAAGTTAACCAGATTATCAAAATTGAGGAGAATTAAATACATACTCATAATTGCTTTTTTAGGCACATTCTGTGAATCCAATGCACAGGCACAAAAAGACTCATGGATCAAAACAAGCTGGAACAATATGGTCGCTCATTACAATATATACTTTAATGCTCAACAAAAGCTTGAATCATGTATATCTAGACTTGCTGACAAACAAAAGGATGATTTCAATTCAATAATTCATGTATTCCCCTATGGTTCGGAGAAAGAAGCAAAAAGCATAAAAGAGCCTTTAGAAGTTGCTATGAAAAAAGCATCCAAGGTGATTCAAAACAAACCCAACAGCAAATGGGTTGATGATGCATACTTCTTAATTGGGCAAACCCAATTTTTTGGAATGGACTTCTATTCCTCCATTGAAACATTTCAGTTTGTAAACAATAGCTTTAAAGATGAAAAGACTAAAGCACTCAGTCAACTCTGGTTAATGAAGTCATACATTCAACAAAAAAAATATGACGATGCCGAAGCAATCTATGGAGTACTAAAAAACACCCCCATCAAGTATCCTGATTTCAAAACACAACTAAACTTAGCTGCTGGTGATTTAATGGTTAAGCAAAATAAATTGTCTGAAGCCGTCACATTATTAAATGATGGACTATCTAAACTCAGAGATAAAAGACTTAGATATCGAACTCACTTTGTTTTAGGTCAAATTCACTTGAAACTTAATGAATATGAAAAAGCCAATATAAATTTCATCAAAGTCCTGAAGCTTAATGCTCCTTACCAGTATGTTTTTCAAGCCAACTTGGGTATGGCTAAATCTACTGCAAGCAGTAATGGTCAAGGTGCCCAAAAAACAAGAAAGTACCTAAAAAGAATGCTTGACGATGAAAAAAACAAAGACTACTTTGATCAAATCTATTATGAGTTAGCCAAGCTTGAATTTCGATTAGAGAATGAATCCGATGGGCTTTTCTACATGAAAAAATCAGCTAAAAACTCCTCTAATAATCAAATTCAAAAAACAAAAACATACTTATTTTTAGCAGATTACTACTTCAATAATCGCCAATACCCGGCCGCACAGGCATACTATGACAGTACAATTGCTGAAATCCCTCAAGACTATCCAGAAGTGGAGAGAATTAAGGCGAAACATGCTGTTCTCTCAAGATTGATTGAGAATATTGAGACCATCAAAGAACAAGACAGTTTATTAGCATTGAGTTATTTGGATCGAGCAGAATTAGACAAAAAAATAAATAAGCTAGTTCAAGAGATCAAAGAAAAAGAGCTTTTTGCCGCAGAGGAAGAAGCCCTTCGTCGTGACCAAGCAATGCTCAATAATAACTCAGGTGGCTCTACGCCTACCCCAAACAATACAGGAGGGGTTTGGTATTTTTATAACACATCTTCAGTAGCTAGAGGCACCAACGACTTCAATCGATTATGGGGTAGCAGACCATATGGAGACTTTTGGAGGTATCTCAATAAAAGTTCAATGAGTAATGTTCTTAACGGAAGTGATGAGTCAATAACAGATACAGAGTCTGTTCTAGATGTAGATACATACAACAGTTCTCAAGACGAAGAACAAACAGAAGCCCTCAAAGATGTATCCAATGATCTAAAAAAATATTATGTCGATATACCCTTTAGTGCTACTGCTCAACTGATTGCTAAGAAAAAAATTCAAACAGCCTATTTGGACATCGGTAAGGTATATTTTGAGGATTTGAAAGAAGATCAAAAAGCAAAGATTAATTTCTCTTCTCTAATTGAAAAACACCCTAAAACAGAATACAAGCCCGAGGTCCTTTTTTATCTTACCAAAATAGCCCTCAAAATGGGTGATACACTGAAAGCAAACCAGTTATCAAAACAAATTTCTGATGAATTCCCAGAAACTATTTATAATCAAGTACTCAATAATAAGGAAATACCTGAAGATAATAGCGATATTGAAGTACTACGTATATACCAAGATATGTATTTTGCACTTCAAGAAGAAAACTACAATAAAATCATTCAGCTCAAAAATAGTATTGATAAGAATCATGCTGGAAATTCCATTCAAGACAAAATAGATTATCTATTTGCACAGGCAATTGGCAAAACTCAAGGAAGGGATGCATACATCACCGAACTAAAAAATATGAAGGAAACATATCAAGGTAGTTCAATCGGTGAGTTATCAACATACACGCTTAGGTTGCTTCAAAAACCTGAAGAACAAGCTACCAAATCAAAATTGTTTGATGATGATTTTGATGATGTATTTTACTATGTAATCACAGGGAAAACTGCAGCTGAAAAACAAGTAGAAATTAAAATAAATGAATTTAACAAGAAAGCAATAGGCAATATTCCACTTAAGGTATCTAGCTTAATTTTTGGGGACCGATCCTTATTTTACATCAAACAATTTAGTGTAAAATCCCTTGCTATAAGTTATCATGAGGAAGTAAAATCAGACAAACAATTTCTTTTGGATGCAGGTCTATCGAACATAAGATACTACCCTATTACAGAAAAGAACTTTAGAAAACTGATAAGTAATAAGAAAGAAGTTGAATACATTGATCAATTTAAATCTACATTTGTTCAATAGGGTATGACTAAAAAAAATCCAAAAACTAAACAAATCAAATTGATCCCATTACTCTGGAAGGGTTTTGCTACCCTCATTATCATTGTATTTCTATTTTTAACTAGTGTCAAAATTGGCCTTTGGGGCAAACTTCCAGAAACTACAGAATTAGAAAATCCAGAAACAAAACTAGCATCGGAAGTTTATGCAAACAACGGAGACTTATTAGGTAAAATCTTCTATCAAGAAAACAGAACAAACAGTAAGTTTGAAGACATTCCAAGCTACCTAAAAGAAGCTCTCATTGCAACCGAAGATGAGCGGTTTTTCAATCACAGTGGAATAGATGGTAAAGCTCTTGTAAGGGCGGTATTACGTTTGGGAAAAGATGGAGGAGGAAGTACAATCACACAGCAATTAGCAAAAAATTTATTTCACCGAGAGGCTATATCCAAAACCAATCGTATCATTCAAAAATTTAAAGAATGGATACTTGCCATCCAAATTGAAAAAAGATATACAAAAGATGAAATTATTCTAATGTATTTTAACACGGTTCCCTACGGCAATAGCTATGGTATAAAATCAGCCGCTAAAACTTATTTTAATAAAAATACCAAAGACCTTAAAATTGAAGAAGCTGCCGTTCTTGTTGGAATGCTCAAAGCTAATACAACCTATAATCCTATTCGAAACCCAACCAAATCGCAGAAACGAAGAAATGTCGTTTTATTTCAAATGTTAAAAAATGACTATCTCAATCAAAATGAATATGATAGTCTCAAAATTTTACCATTAAACACAGATTATAACTTTACTGATCATAACACTGGTATAGCTACCTATTTTCGTTCATACTTGAATCAATGGCTTAAAGCTTGGACCAAGACATATGCAGCAGAGACAGGTGTAAAATACAATATCTATGATGATGGTTTAAAAATATATACGACAATTGACCCCAAACTTCAAGCATTTGCTGAATCAGCTGTTTCTAGGCATATGGCTAAACTCCAGG
>JAKMFK010000172.1 GCA_022425465.1 Bacteroidia bacterium
GCATAGTAGGTTATTATACTAACCAAAACTTTAGCCCAATGAGAATTTATTTTACCAAGAATATTCCTGATTCATTAATTACAAGTGAATTACAGTCAATGGCTTCTAATACAATTGTAAACAATAAAGTTTATTCAAGAAATAAAGAACTTAATGCTTCATTTTATCTCAAACAAGCAGGTAATACAAAGAATACAGCATTAGCTGTTGCAGGTTTATCAGCACTAATTGGTGGACTGATGTTATCATCAAGTGACCCTAACAATCCTGACTCTAGCCCTTCTGCAACCCCAATATTCGCTGTTGGCGGGATTGTTTCCCTAATACTAAATGCAGTTGGTAATAATGCTTTAGTCAAAGCAGGTGAAGCAATGGAATTAGAGAAAATAAAAGAATTTAAGGCAAAAAACACTACCCCCACCTCCACCAAACCATAAGGTTATACACCCATTCTGAGCAAAGGCTAAAGAATTGAAACCGATATTTTAAAAGGGTACGGGGGTGTTAAATAAGAAAAATAGTTGGGATTTTTTAGGGAAATTAACTGCCTCAGGACTGCCACAAAATAGTTTTTTGACTACTTTTGCAGCCTTACAATTGTCTTTAATGATTAAAGCAATAATCCCTTAAAGACTAGTTGCATCCGCTTAATACAAGCAGGGCCTATAGCTCAGTTGGTTAGAGCACCTGACTCATAATCAGGTGGTCCCTGGTTCGAGTCCAGGTGGGCCCACTAAATATTATTAAGGGCCTACTTTCAAGTAGGCCTTTTTAATTTTGCATTGTGCACATTTATAACACAATCTGTCATTAAGCTCATAATTAAATTATTGTTTTGGCAAATGAAACCCTATTAAAATCTAAACTATTTATCTTGTTCAGTACCCCCTAACCCAAATCCTTTACTCAGAATGTTGGTTTAGCCCTATGGTTTGGGGTTGGTGAAAGGTTTAAAATTAATGACTATTTATGAAGTTATTGAATTCAGTCTTTGCAGTTATATTTTTGAAAAGAGAGCCGTGGTCACCGCCACTAATTTCAACAAACTGTCTATTCTTACAACTTGTATAATTTAATACGTCTTGTTTAAACTTCGGCCAAGAGTACATTTGTATAGGAGAGTCACTTAACCCTTGAATAAACAAAATGTCAGACTTGAATCCATTTGTAAAATTGAGCAATGACCTTTGAAAATAAGCGTTTGGGTTGTTAGAGGTAGTTCCATAGGTGTTTCTTAGTTTGGTACATTCAGCACTAGATTGAACTTGCCCATTTTCCTCCAGCTCACATCTAAAAATAAGATTTAATGGTCCTGGTGCATTAGCAATTACACCATTTGTTTGATGCATTGTATTAAGCCTTGTCACCATGTAGCCTCCTTGAGAGTGTCCACCAAGAAATATCTTTTTTACGGTTAATCCTAATTCCTGACTTGCTTCATTTTTCAACCATAATAAGGCAGCTTCACCTTGAACAAT
The DNA here is from genome assembly GCA_022425465.1 of Bacteroidia bacterium. Classification (GTDB taxonomy): domain Bacteria; phylum Bacteroidota; class Bacteroidia; order NS11-12g; family UBA9320; genus UBA9320. Next base: position 1,479 of record JAKMFK010000172.1, read on the forward strand.
ATTGTCGCCTAATAATACATTTTCTTGTGGATATGCTACACTCACAATCATCATATCATTTCTATCTAAAATATCCTTGAATTTATCAAGTGTTGTATTGGCAGCAGTCATTAAGTTGCTATCATATAATAATGTTCCGTGGAATACTAACAAGACATCAACTTCATTTAGAGCAGGTTTGTCTATTACAACATCAACATTAATGTTGATGTAGGTAATTGACTTTGTTATTCTGTGTGATTTTAGGATTGGCTGTTCTGTCGAATTGTCTTTGTCACACGAAAAAAAAAGCATAATTGAAAGTATGATATTCAATACCCTTTTCATACCCCAAATATATGAGTTGTACCTCAATGGTTAATTTTGGAATAGGGATTAATGCTACTAAAAGCCATAAATTGAAGAAAAATTCAAAAAGCTTTTAATTGTAAAAAAATACATTTTAATCTATTTATACTCCCATTTTTATCAAAAATTATTTTTTTCTTTTTTTATTGAGACAAATCTTCTTTTTTTACACCCATAAATGGGAAAAAAATTAAATTTTATTGTTTTAACAATTTTGGTTTTGATTTGCACTTTTGTAGCAAACAATTATGAAGAGTTGTCATCTGCAATCGATTCAGGTGATACAGCTTGGATGTTGGTAGCTAGTGCTTTTGTTCTGCTCATGACACCTGGACTGTCATTCTTTTATGGTGGGATGATTAACAAAAAAAATGTAATCTCTACCATGTTGCAGAGTTTTATTGCCTTAGGGGTAATTAGTGTTTTATGGGTGGTAGTCGGTTTTAGCCTAGCTTTCGGAGAAAGTATTGGTGGAATTATTGGAAATCCATCTACCTATTTTGCGTTTAAGAATGTAGGGTCAAATCCTAATCCTGCATTTTCATCAACAATTCCTTTTTTGCTTTTTGCACTTTTTCAACTCAAATTTGCCGTAATAACGCCAGCTTTAATTACGGGTAGTTTTGCTGGTCGTGTGAGGTTCAGGAGCTATATTTTCTTTATGGTCCTCTTTAGTATTTTTATATATAGTCCATTAGCTCATATGACTTGGCACCCAGACGGTTTATTCAGAAATTGGGGTGTATTGGATTTTGCAGGGGGAACAGTTGTTCATATGTCAGCTGGTTTTGCGGCATTAGCGGGTGCTGTTTTTCTGGGTAAAAGAAAGACGCTTACAGAAGACTCCATTAATGTTCCTTATGTTATTTTAGGAACAGGTTTGTTGTGGTTTGGATGGTTTGGTTTCAATGCAGGATCAGCTTTAGGAGCTAATGCAGATGCAGTAATTGCTTTTGCAAATACAAATATCGCTTCAGCTACAGCAATGATAACTTGGGTTTTTTATGAGCGAATGCTTGGACGTAAAATGTCTGCATTGGGAGCATGTATTGGAGCAGTAGTTGGATTGGTAGCTATTACTCCAGCGGCAGGTTTTGTAAATATTGGTCAATCGATGTTCATAGGATTTATTGCATCCATTATTTCCAACTGGGCAATTAATTTTAAGAATAAAACGGGTATCGATGATACGCTCGATGTTTTTCCAAGTCACGGTGTTGGCGGTATAGTTGGTATGCTACTTACTGCGGTTTTTGCTTCAGAAGTTGGGCTGATTTATGGTGAAACAACCACGTGGTATAATCACTTGATAGCTTTAGTGATTACTTCTGTATATTGTTTTGGAGGTAGTTATCTGCTTTACTTTATTGTCGATAAATTATTGAGTATGCGAGTCAGAGAAGATCAAGAGGATAGAGGGTTGGATCAGAGCCAACATGGCGAAAAAATTGATTAAAAAAAAGCCCATATACATGTGGGCTTTTTCAATTGAATAAATTCTATTTTAGACTGTTCCTTTCTTAGATCCATATAATAAAAGACCATAAGAAACTAGTCCCATAATAATTACTGGTAAAGGAGCTGCCAAACCATCATTTGTAATGAATGAGATTAAATCTGGTAAAGCACAAAATCCCCAAATAACACTATACAAGAATGAAAGTCTTCTTAAAGTAGCTTCGTCATTAAACGATCTAGATCCAATAAGTAAGAAGATTAATCCTGTAAAAATTAGACCGACTACCATAGCAAAGTTTTCAAATAACTTTACGGCATCTGCAGAGGGTGTATCTCCAAAAACATCGGCAAGTAACATAGCTTTGAAATCAGCGTTGAATAAGCTGAGAGGTAGTGGTAAAAGTTGTAAAAATGCGAGTACCGCTACAATTGTAAAAATAGTTTTAATTTTCATTTTAGTTTATGAATTAATTGGTTTAAGAAACCAAATATAAATAAAACTTGGCATTTGTAGTTGTGAGCTGATGCTAGGTGGCACAACTTATTCTAATGAAGACAAAAATTCTTCAGCTATTTTTAGCTGTTCATCCATTTTGGGACCTTCCATTTTTCGAGCTAGATTTACCATCATACTCATTCGTCTATTTTTAGAAAATTCTTCATGATTAACATAGATGAATCGCCAATAAAGGGCATTCCATGTTCTACACCATTCTCCCTTTTTGTAATCACTCATTTTTAAAATATAGTTGCTACCACTACAATAGGGTTTGGTTGTCATCAGACCTCCATCTGCATATTGAGTCATACCATATACATTAGGTACCATTACCCAATCGTAGGCATCTACATACATCTCCATGAACCATCGATAGACTTCGTCTGGGTCAAATTCACAAAGCATCATGAAGTTTCCCATGATCATTAATCGTTCTATGTGATGGGAATACCCTGTTTTTAGTAGTTTTTGGATGGTTTTGTCTATTGGTACTATTCCGGTGCTGCCTGTCCAAAAACTTTTTGGGATTTTTCGAGAATAACCAAAGTGATTTGTAGTTCGTTGTTTTACTCCATCCAGTGTGTAGATTCCTCTTATGAATTCTCGCCAGCCCAAGATTTGACGAATAAAACCTTCTAAACTATTCAATGGGAAATGCTGAACTGAATGAGACTTGAGAACTTCATTGATAATTTGTTTTGGACAAAGTAGACCTATATTTAACATAGGTGTGAGTATAGAATGCCATAACCAATGTTCTTCTTTAACAATGGCATCTTCATAGTCTCCAAATAAGACAAATCGTTCTTGAATAAATTGGTCTAGATGTTCTTCGGCTTTTTGATGGGTTATTGGGTAATAAAATGAATTTATATCACCATAATTGCATTTGAAATTATTCTCTACATAGCCTTTAGCCTCAGCAATATACTTATTCTCTGTTGGGTGTTTATATTTTGGAATTGGAGTTCCTTTTGGAACTTTTTTACGATTATCAGCATCAAAGCTCCATTTTCCTCCTACAGGTTTATTGTCATCCTCTAACAAGATTTTATGTCTTTTCCTAGATTCACTATAAAAGCTTGCCATTAGGTATTTTTTTTGAACTTTCAGTAAATCACCAACTTCTTTTTGGGTATTTATAAAATTGGGGTTTTCATGTTGAATGGATTCAACATTATATTTTTTAATAAACCTATTGATTCTTCCTTCGAGTAAGTAATCATCAGAAACAAAGTAATGAATTTGATTTTTTTGATTTTTTTCTAGAATTGATTCTAGACTAAATTTATCTGTCGATTGAATATATATTACGGAGGTTTTATCTGATATGTAATCAGCATAGTATTTCATGCTAGCTCTGTGTAGAACTAACTTTTGTTTGTGGAATTTGTATTGGTTAAAATATAAATCGTCTTCTATCAGATATATCTTTTCACACTCTTCAACTAATGTGGAGTTTTTATATAATTGATGCGGAAATACAAGTCCTATTTTTTTCATATGATAATAATTCCTTCGTTAATATCTCCCATTTCTAAATGTTTATTGTTTTGATGTCTTAATCCAGATAGGAGTGCCATAAGAGCGTCAATTTGATGCCAATTGGTGGGGGTGTCGTTTAAATGAATAGGTGTTTTTTCTAGTAATTTTAAAAGAAATAAATCGATGTCTTTTTTGTAATGAGTACTCTTGATTAGCTTAGATTGAAAGAAGGCCGGATAGACTTCATAAAAAGCAACAGTTTTGAATGAATTTTTTAAACTCATCGCTCGAGCGGTTAATCCACCCAGAAACATTGGAGACATGGCACTTGTTTCAATATCTGCTTTACGATAGTGAAAATTTTGACCTTGGCCATGGTATGCACTTGGGATGCTCAAGGGTGCATCAATATAGACTGATTCAGGGTTAATTTCTTCTAACATTGATTTTAGCCATGAATCGGTGTGTTGTTTTTTGGCTACTTGAATAAATTGAACTTGATCATTGCTCAGATGAGCAATTACACTATTCCCGCTCAATTGAGCCCCAAAGTCTATACCTATTATTTTAGCCATTTTTCTCTGTAACTCTTAGTTGGGTCATAACGATCTGCTTGACCTTGAGTGTTAAACTTACGAAATGGCCGGGGGTCATTACCAACACCAGCAATGTACATCCAGTTGCCCCAATTACTTGCAGGGTCGTAGTCAATCAATTGACTTTCCATCCATGCTGCACCCCATCGCCAGTTAATATTTAAATCGTGAACTAGAAAACTTGCTACATTTTGTCTGCCTCTATTACTCATCCATCCTGTAGCTTTGAGTTCAATCATATTGGCATCAACCAAATCATCTCCAGTGTTACCATTTGCCCAATTCCAGAATGTATTCTCATGATTTCTGTATGAAATCGTTTTTCCATTTATACCATTTTTTTTAAAAAAAAGGGAGCCATGCTTGCGAAGCTGAAATTGAAAAAAATCCCGCCAGAGCAATTCAAAAATCAACCAATAGGTTGACGAATTAGCCCCTAATTTATTCTCGTAATCCTTAACTAAATAATGGATTGTTCGAGCAGAAATATTTCCATTTGAAAGCCATGGACTAAACCTACTACTAAAGTCTGTTCCAAGCATTCCATTTCTTGTTTCTTTGTATGTTGATAAGAGTTTTTTCTCGAAGAAATAATAGTTCAAACGATGAATGGCCTGTTGCTCCCCTCCAGCTAGTTTGTAAGGCACATTAAAAGTAGGTATGTTAGGAAGATTTATTGGCTTTTGAAATGAACCATACTTTTCTATTTTTTTTCTAAATGAACTGAAAACATCAGGTGTTTTGTTTAATTCAAAAGGTAGCGTCATAGTATTGATTAAAGTAAAATTATCAAGTGCTATGTTTTTGTTAGTTTTAGATAAAACCTGATGTTCTATCTCTAATTCTTCGGTTCCAAATAACTTCTGGTAAGTTAAAATTTCATCGTCACTTATTTCAAGTTCTTTAAGTTCATCAATGGCTTGAAAGATGGTTAATTCTATGCCTAATTTTTCGAGGTCTTTTTTTAATTCCTGTAGGGATTCGTTTATAAACTGTTTTCTTTTATCGCCAATTAGTGGAAAACCAAGCTGATGGTTTTCACCATACTTGGCATTCGTAATATAAAAGCAACGAATGGATTTTAAGGTATGGTGAACTGATATAACCTCATGGTCAGATACACGTTGGTCATTTCTAAACCAATGAATTATTTTTTTATTTTTTATTTCTTCGACAACGTTCACTACAATATTTTACGTTTTCCCAGTTTCTTTCCCATTTTTTTCGCCAATTAAAGGGTAGACCACAAGTCAAGCATTCCTTTGAAGGAAGGTTCTTTTTTTTATGCATTTATATTGTGGTTAGCAGAATTTATCCGTTGGATAAACTACTCATTCCTCCATCTATTCCTATAATTTGCCCACTAATCCATTGAGCTTTATCACTCAATAAAAATTGAGTCATGTGTGCAATGTCACTTGCCTCTCCAATAGATTTAAGTGGATGCCTTTGTTCAGCTCCTTCTCTTTGTTTTTCGTTTCTTAAAAGCTTTTCAGCCAATGGAGTATTTGTAAGACTTGGAGCAATACAGTTTACTCTAATTTTAGGGGCTAATTCTGCTGCCAATGCTCTTGTTAGACCTTCTACAGCACCTTTTGCGCCAGCAATACTGCTATGAAAGTGCATTCCTTTTTGGACTGCTACAGTGCTAAAAAGAGTAATGCTGGCATTTGAAGATTCTTTGAGGTTGGGTAAAAAGTTCTTGATTGTTTTTACTGCACCTAAATAATTAATATTTAAATCGTGTTGAAAATCAGCTATTTTCAATCCTCTAAAAGGTTTTAAATTGATGCTCCCTGGACAATATACCAAAGCATCAACGGGACCTTCAATTTCCGGGAAATTTGGTTCATCGTCTTGGATATCTACTCCACCTTGACTCCTACTCATGAGAATGGTTTCGTTACCCTCAGCAAGTAATAACTCATTTAGTTTTTCGCCAATTCCAGTATTTCCTCCAACTATAAGTATGCGTTTGCTCATAGTTTTAATAACACGTTTTTAGTAATTTAGTTTAGGTGAACATTGTATTGGGTATTGTGTTTTAATTTTACTTTTGGTAAGGCAAGAAGTAAATATTGTTTGGTTTAAGAGGGATCTACGACTAAAGGACCATCTACCCTTATCGTCCTCAATAGATCAAGATTTGCCAATTATATTACTATATATTTTAGATTCCGAATATGTTAATAATCCTCATTATTCAGATCGGCATTGGCAGTTTGTCAAAGACAGTTTAAAAAATATGTCAAGACAGCTCAAATTATATGACCACAAGTTGTCAGTTTTGGAGGGTGATACGGTCGAGGTATTCAAAAATATTCACACTAAGTTTTCTATTAAAAACATCTATTCTCATCAAGAGACGGGATTAGTATTTTCATATTCTATCGATAAAAAATTAAAAAATTGGGTTGGTAGTGAGAAAATTTCATGGTCCGAATTTCAACAAAATGGAATTATCAGGGGGCTTAAAAACAGGGATGATTGGGTTAAAAAATGGTATGCATACATGCATAGTTCTGAAATAGTCGTTGATTTGAGCTTATCAAAAACGATCTTGTTCAAGTCAAAAAAATTTGAACCTACTTATTTTATGAACTTGGGCAATGATAGTCATATTCAGTCTGGCGGTGAGGATTTAGCAATAGATATACTAAATGATTTTATATCGAATAGGAGCAAGCAATATTCCTATCATATTTCAAAACCAAATGAAAGCAGGACTTCTTGCAGTCGATTGTCCGCTCACATAGCTTGGGGCAACATGAGTATACGGCAAGTATATCAGGCTGCATACCACGCAAAAAAGAATGGAAACAAAAGAAATTTAAGTGCCTTTCTATCCAGGCTTAGATGGCACTGTCATTTTATTCAGAAGTTTGAACAAGAAGTAGAAATGGAGTTTCTTCCTCAAAATAAGGGGTATATATCTTTAAGGAGGGAATCAAATCCAGCTTATATAAAAAGTTGGGAAGATGGAAATACAGGGATCCCTCTTGTTGATGCTTGTATGCGATGTGTCAAAAAAACGGGTTATTTAAATTTTCGGATGCGTGCCATGTTGGTATCTTTTTTGACTCATGCCTTGTTGCAAAATTGGGATGACGGTATTCAATATCTTGCAAAACAATTTACTGATTTTGAGCCAGGAATTCACTACCCTCAGTTTCAGATGCAGGCCTCTGTTACGGGAATCAATACAATTCGAATATATAATCCAATTAAACAAGCTAAAGATCATGACCCAAAAGGTATTTTTATAAAGAAATGGGTGCCAGAATTGAGTGATTTCCCAACAGAATATATTTATGAACCATGGAAAATGAATGAAATGGAACGCAGTTTATTTGGGCTTAAAACGTCGTATCCTCAGCCCATAATTGATTTATCAGAGGCACTGAAAAAAGCTCGAAAAGTCTTGTGGTCCGAAAAGGGGTCAAAAGACGTTAAAAATGGGAAACAATCAGTTTTGAGTATGCACGCTGTTCCTGGGAGAAAAGAGCAGTAAATGATTAGTTCAAATCCTCAATTATCTGAAGAGCTTCATAAATATATGGATTTTTACTGACGCTATTAACCCAGTCTGAATTTCTTTTTTTTCGAGATTCTTCTGCTTCAATTACCTCAATGTCAACTCCTGGGTTTGATACGTTGAAATTTTCAATTTTCTCTTTGCCAATTTTCTCAAATTTTTCACCTTCCTCTTTCTCTTTAATTTTAGCATTTGAATAAGCTGAGAAGTTAAGAGCATAGGTCGAATTTTCTCGTTGTTTTTCCCAACGTTTCGCATTCTCTTCAATGAGATTGAAGGTAGCATTTTTGTTAATTCTTGACTGACTTTTTTTGATAATTTTATCTGAAATGGAATGGCTGTTTTTTTCAAAGCTAGAACCCTTTATTTGATCCCAAGGAAGAGGATAATCGTGCTCTTGTTCACCCGTTTCCAAATACATATAGTTGTCCGGAATGATTACATCTGATTGAACTCCTTTTAGTTGGGTAGCATCACCATTGATTCGATAGAATTTTTGAATGGTTAGTTTAATACTCCCAATATCGGGTATATTTTTATTTCGAAGGGTTCGGTTTAGTGGCAAGAATCGTTGAACAGTTCCTTTACCATGCGTGGAACGGGAGCCGATAATAATAGCTCGATCGTAATCCTGCATTGCTGCAGCCATAATTTCAGATGCCGAAGCACTGAACTCATTAACCATAATGACCAATGCACCTTCCCATTCAGCACCTGGGTAACGATCTTCAAGAATATGTGCTGACCTGCCTTTTTCTTTCACTTGAACAATAGGACCTTTATCAATGAACAATCCACCCATTTTAACTACATCATCCAGCGAACCTCCACCATTATTTCTTAAATCAAGAATGATTCCTTGAACCTGTTCGTCTCGAAGTTTTTCTATCTCCGTTTTAACATCTTTCCAACTAAATCTCCCTTTTGGATTTTGAAAATCAGCATAAAAGCTAGGAAGGTAAATGTAGCCTGCTTTAATTCCATCTTCATCACTTAATAAAAGTGATTTGGCATAGGTTTCCTCTAAAACAACAATGTCTCGAGTTATGGTAATATCTTGTTCATTACCATCTGGTTTACGAACGGTGAGTGTAACTTTTGATCCTTTTGGTCCGCGAATAATTTTGACAGCGTCACTTATTCTCCAATCAATAATTTCTACAGGTTCTTCTCCTTCCTGAGTAACCTTAAGAATTAAGTCATTGGCTTGTAATTCTCCTTGAAGCGAGGATGGTCCACCAGGAATAATGTTTGTAATTTTAATATAACCATCTTTTTCCTGAAGTTGAGCCCCTATACCCTCTAATCGTCCTGACATTTGGATGTCAAAGTCTTCTTTTTGCTCAGGTGGAAAGTAATTGGTGTGAGGATCATAAACTGTGGTTATGCTGTTTGCATAAATGGCTAGTCGATCTTTTCTATCGAGTCTTTTTATTCTCTTATACCAATCCCTGTGTGTTTTTAAAACACTTTTTCTAGCGATTGCTTGCAGCGAATCCATTGATTTTGGTATGAATGTGGTGTCCTTGTTTTCTAGTGATTTTTCTTGTGCTTTGTAATCGGAATATAAGCGAGTAAGTACACTATATTTAAGGTATTTTCTCCAACGATCTTTAAGTTCTTTTTCTGATTGGGTATATGGGATTTCTTCACCAAAGTCGACTATTTCGTCTTTGCTAAAATCCATTGGTTTATTCAAGATTTCCTCAAAGAACCGTTCTGTTAATTCTGTTCTTTGCTCTAAGAGTTCAATCGATTTATCAAAGAAAACGGATGTTCCATTAATTATTTCATCGTCTATTGTTGTTTTAAAATAGTTTAACTCATCGATGTCGGATTGGAGAAATAATCGTTTGTTCGCATCTAGATTATCAATGTATAATTGAAAGGCTTTTTCAGAAAAATCGTCATCAATTGAAATGGGGTCATAATGAGCATTTTGAAGGTTCATATTAATAGCTCTGAGCAAAATGTCTTCTCCAAGATCCTGATTTTTAGTGTAGAATCCAAAGGCTACAAAAACAAGTGGTCCAAGTAGAAAAAATGCGTTTCTGAATTTCATGGTTAGTTTAATTTTGCTATCATGGATTTATTAACATGAAACGAGATCATGATGAGCTTATTCTAATTACGCTACTAATTTACGATTAATCTTTCGAGAGTAATGGTGATTTCTGCAAAAATATTCAGATATACGATAAATTAAATTACCACGAAGTTGTGGTAGAAAATAGATCCTAATGAATTAGAACATTTCAAAAGCAGAGAAGAAAAATGAAGCTTCGATTCCTGCATTTTCATTGCTATCGCTTCCATGAATGGCATTGGCATCGATGGATTTGGCATACTTCTGACGAATAGTTCCTTCCGCAGCTTCAGCTGGGTTTGTTGCACCTATTAGTGTACGAAAGTCAGTTACAGCGTCATCTTTTGTTAATACTGCTGCAACAATTGGACCTGAAGTCATGAATGATACTAAATCTGCAAAGAAGGGGCGTTCTTTATGGATACCATAAAAAGCTTCTGCCTTCTCTTTTGAAAGGTGGAGATATTTCATCGCTTTGATTGAGAAGCCTCCAGCAATAATATCGTCAATAATTTTTCCAGTGTGCCCGTTTGCGACAGCATCTGGTTTTATCATAGTAAATGTGATGTTAGACATTTGATTTTTATTTAAAAGGACGGCAAAAATAGAAATATCCCGTTCTTTTTGCGAGTTTTGTCGTAAATAAAACAGTGCAAGATACAATACGTCATAACCTCGACCAATTACGAAACCACTCTGGAAAAATCATCATAACAGCTCATCATAAACCAGACGGTGATGCGATGGGCTCGTGTTTGAGTTTATATAACTATTTTAAAAATGTGGGTATAGCTTCTAAAGTGATTGTCCCAACAGATTATGCTTCTAATTTAAATTGGTTGCCAGGTAATGACGATGTAAATATTTATGAAAATAATGCTCCGTCTTTTGACGATGAAATTGATAACGCAGATTATATATTTTGCCTTGACTTTAATGCATTAAGTAGAATAAATCAGATGGGAGAAAAGGTTGGAGGAAGTAATGCTGTAGTCATTGTTATTGACCATCATCAAAGTCCAGAAGATTTTGACAACGAGCGTTTTATTGAAATAGGTGCAAGTTCAACGTGTGAACTTATTTATCGCTATATCAACAAGCACTTAGATCCGGCTTTTATAGATGAAAAAGTGGGACAATGTATATATACTGGTTTAATTACAGATACAGGGTCTTTTCGGTTTTCAAGCACGACCAGTTCAACCATAAGAACAGCTGCAGACTTAATGGATTTAGGTGTTGTGCCGGATAAAATTTATCGATTGTTATTTGATCAAAATAGAATAGAGCGGCTTCAGCTTTTGGGGCATTTATTATCCAATAATTTAGAGATTTTAGAAGGAGGCAAGGTTGCCATGGGATATTTATCATTAGAGGAAATTGAGCAGTTTGATATTGTTACAGGGGATACGGAGGGTTTTGTAAATTACGGGTTGGGTATAGCTGGAGTAAAAATGAGTGCCTTGATAATTGATAGAGGGCCACTAGTAAAAATGAGTTTTAGAAGTGTGGATTCTTTTCCATGCAATATTTTTAGTGCTGAAAACTTCAATGGTGGTGGACATAAAAATGCAGCGGGAGGTGCAAGTCAAGATACTCTGCAGCAAACAATTGACAAGTTCAAATCAGTAATCCAAAACTATCGAGAATTCTTATGAGGTTGAATAGCTACATTCTAGTTTTAGTTGTATTAATTATTTCATGTAGTGAAGATGCTTTCCAACAAGAAG
>JAKMFK010000174.1 GCA_022425465.1 Bacteroidia bacterium
GGGTCAGTAGCCATTTCAAGTCCAAGTGTAGTTTTAGATTTTTCAAAACTGCTCATACTACAAAGTTATCTTCTTAATTAAAATAGCATTAAAACAAGTAAGAATATAACTGTTCCCATTACCATGAGCATCAATGTGTAGGGGAGAATATCTTTTGCTTTTAATCCAGTAATGCTCAATAGTGGCAATGCCCAAAATGGTTGTAACATATTGGTGATTTGATCTCCATAAGCTAGAGCGAGTATGATTTTGGGTAATGATATGTTTAATTCTAATGCTGCTCTTAATATAATAGGTCCTTGTAAGGCCCATTGACCACCACCACTTGGAACAAACATATTGACCAAACCAGCACTAAAAAAAGTGTAAATGGGTAGTGTTTTTTTGTTAGAAATATCAATAAAAAAATCAGAAATATACTCGATTAAGCCACTAGTTTGCATGAGAGCTAATATTCCAAAATAAAGTGGGAATTGGATGAGTATACCAGATGATCCATGAATTGCTTTATCAACCCCACTCAAAAAGTAGCGAATATTTTTATGCAATAAGATGTTCAACCCAAGAAGACTAAAATTGATGTAATTAGGATTGATAAACCCTAATTTACTCTCGGAGATAATAGCAATATATATGGCTATTGCCATTAAAATCATACCAATAATTTTACTTAACCATTTTGAATAATCGATGTATTCTGCACCAGAAATCTCAAATTGATTTTTATGTGTTTGTTCTAGTTTGGTTACGTTGGGAGTTTCTTTAGTGGTATATTTACTTATGATGGAACTAAATGTAGGGATAACTATGATTAATAAAATGATTGCTGTAAAATTCATGGGGCTAAATACAGTTTCACCAAATGAAATTAATTCAGGCATTATCGGATTCTGCGTAATTTCTCGAATATGCCCAGCTTCGGCGACCTTGGTTAATGCACTACCAGAAATTCCTCCATGCCAAACCATGAGTCCAACATATCCAGAGGCACCAATAAGGGGATAATTTAGTTTGAGTTTACGTTTAGTGAAATTTTCTCCCACTTTTCGTGCAATGATTGCACCAAAAATTAATCCAAGTCCCCAGTTAAAAAGAGCAACAATAATGGTAGATAATGTGACTGCAAATGCAGCTTGAGTACCTGTTTTTAGTCGTAGAATAATTTGATTGATAATTGAATCAAAAAAAGAGGTGAGTGCAAGTGCATGACCCAATACTAGCATCAGCATCATTTGAAATGCAAATGCCAACAGATTAGAGCTCCAAAGTCCTTTTTGCCAATCTGTGATTAGTTCAACCACAGATTTGTCAGAGCTAATCAAGCCCATGAAAAATACAATAATGGTTATTAGTACTGCAATGCTAAATGGGGATGGTAGTAATTTTTTAAACCAATTAATATAGTGTTTTATAAATCTCATAGTAGGGCAACAATTTTCTCTAGGTAATACTGATCATCACCGTCGAACATACTAAAATGTGTACTATCTATATCTAAAACTGCATAAATTTCATTATTTCGGATACATGGTACAACAATTTCAGAATTGGTCAATGGACTGCATGCGATATGTCCATCAAATTGATGAACATCATCAACGATATAGGTTTTTTTATGAAGCCAAGAACGACCACAAACTCCTTTTCCTTTAGCAATTGATGTGCAAGCAATAGGTCCATTGTAAGGGCCTAACTGCAGTTTATCTCCAACAACTCTGTAGAATCCAATCCAATGATGATGCAAATGGTCATGCAATAGACGGGATAAATTAGCCATATTAGCAATATCATCAACGCTTTTATCAATTAGAGATTCAGCCATTTTAATTATGGTTGAATACTTCTCAGCTTTTTCCATACTTTACGAAATTATGACATATTAAATGATAGATGCCGACTATTCTAAATTTATTTTTGGACTAAATGAGAAATATACATCTAAGGATAATGGTCTATTTTCTGACCGTCAATGTCGCGTTTTTATATGGGTTATTACTATGGTTATTATAATTTCATTGATAATATACCATTTGTTTCACTAAATAAAATGGGATTATGTATTTTCTGATGACTTAATTGTTAAGTATCTTGTTTGTGGCATAAATACTTATACCTAAAGAGCAAAAGGTAATTACACCTATTGCCTCAGTAACATCTGATAAGTGATGACCTATGAAAAGCTCAGAAGTAAGAGTTATCAATATCAATGGGATATAGAACCAGGGCTTTATTAAATCTTTTCGTTGGTAATAGATTAATAGGATGATTAAAGGTGTCAAGAAGACATAATAGTATTTCCACGCTAATGGAGATAAGATTGGAATTAGAGAGAGGGTTATGATGTATTGTTTGGCAAAACTCTGATGTTTCTCTTTAGTCAGGTAAAATTTAGCTGCTAAGAACATCCCAATGATCCCAATGAAAATTAAGGTGACAAATTTATATTGTATGTCAGATAGATTGAAAATGGAATAACTTAAACTATCTATTCGTATATGTTTTGTTGTTAACCCACACATCCAACCCCATATGGATTGATTCATGTGCTCACATTTTAATCCGTTAACAACTTGCGTGTTATTCCATTCTTTAAATAGTTCAATACCAGGATTTAATCCAAAATACATGAACACAATCATTGTCGAGATTGTAAGCCCAACCAATGTATAAAAAACAGATTTATATTTCTGCTTGAACAGCAAAAATCCAAGAATTAAAATGGGGTAAATTTTTACACTGATTATGAATGCCAACACTATGCCCGCCAATAAGTCTCTTCTATGGTTTATTAAATGAAGAACATAGATACTTAAAGCTAGAATGAACAGATTTATCTGAAGATTGCTTATCTCTTCAAGAAATATTCTGAGCGTAAGAATGAATGGTAATATAAATAATGGATTATGGAGGTTGATTTGATTATCATTTTCATGCTTAATGTTAAAGACAAATTGATATGGTGTAAAGTAGGAAATAGTCCATCTGAAAATAATCAGATTTACAAATACTATGCTTATTAACCATATCAACCTTAGCCCAACGAAGCTTAATTCATTTAGCCAGTACAAGGGAATACAAACAATAGAAAAAAATGGGGGCCAGGTATTTCTGTAATCGGAATAAATGGGCAAATTGTTCCAAGCTAATTTTCCAGCTGATATGTACCCGCCAAAATCGCCCTCTCTGAATATATCTCTTAATACTTCTCCAAAAATTATTACAGAGCACAGGTAAAATGTGATTTGGAATATACGTTTTTTATCGTTAAAAATATGTCTGAGGACAGTTTTCAAGTTGTTTGTTTTTGAGATGGGCTTGTATATTTTTTTAAAAAATACAAAGACGGCAATTATGATTTGTCAAATAAAAGTTTGAGCTTATCTAAGTCAGCAAATGACCAATTTTTGATTTGTAATTGAGCACCCTTGAGTCCTTTATCTTCACCAAATGAAATACTTTTCATTCCTGCTTTTTTTGCAGCGAGGAGACCAGCTTGAGAGTCTTCGATAACAAGGCACTCTGTTGGCTTACAATTTAATTTTTCAGCGGCTAGCAAAAATATGTCAGGTTCCGGCTTAGAATGCGGAGTCATACCACCATCCACAATAGCTTGAAAGTCTAATACCAAATCCAATTTGTCAATAATTCTAATGGCATTCCGGCTACTTGATCCAATGGCAACCTTGATGCCTTCGGATTTAGCTAGGGTGTTGAATTCTTTAAAGTTTGGGAAAATTTCATTTGGAGTCATAGTATCGATATATTTGAGATACATCTTATTTTTTTTCTGAAGGAGGTTTTGTTTTTCTGCTTCAGATATACGTGCACCACTCCATTTCAAGAGTTTGTCTAAGCATTCTTTCCTTCCTACTCCCTTTAATTTTTGGTTTTGTTTTTCAGTCAATACAAAATCGAGTTGTTCTGCAACCCATTTCCAACTTTCGTAGTGATATTTGGCTGTATCTGTAATTACACCATCAAGATCATAGATTATAGCCTTTAAACTCATATCGCTTGTTCTTGATTATTGAGGTGATATTCCACTAGTGGGAATATCGGTTTCTTTTCAACTTTACCAATGGTAAAACGATGGTTTTTCGCAACTTCTTCGAGCACATCTCTGAAATAGTAAGCAATTGAGCCAACAAAGTTTACAGGTACTTCTCTAAAGTTTTCATAACACCAAACGTGAATATTGATAAATTTTGCAAGTCCCTGATACACCATATCTTTCATGTAAGGATGATCTTGGTTGTCCTTTACAAATGGCATAAAACTAGCTAAATATACATTCGGAAATTGTTCAAGGTGGATTGAATCAAAGATTCCTTCTTTTGTGAGGTTAAATCTTTTTTGGAATTCTGAAGCTAATTCTTCAGGCATTCGATGGTACAGCCAATCAGCCAAGAGTATTTTCCCAAAATGGGACCCACTACCCTCGTCTCCGAGGATGTATCCCAATGCAGGCACACTCTCATGGACGTTTTTGCCATCAAAGTAGCATGAATTCGATCCAGTTCCTAAAATACAAGCTATTCCTGGGGTGTGGGGTGTTGTAGCTAGTGCAGCACCTGTTAGATCATGATCAACATCTATTTTTTCAGCAGCGGTAAAAAATTGAGATAAAGCATTTTCTAAGATAAGCTTTCGGTTTGCACTTGAACATCCTGCTCCGTAAAAATAAATTTCTTTAATTTCTGATTTATAATTCTGAAATGTTTCGTTTTCTTGTATTTCACCTAATATGAATTCAGTACTATGAAAGAAAGGGTTAAAACCCATGGTGTTTGTTTTATGGTGTGTATTGGAATGGTCAATTATTATCC
This sequence comes from Bacteroidia bacterium, assembly GCA_022425465.1. GTDB lineage: Bacteria > Bacteroidota > Bacteroidia > NS11-12g > UBA9320 > UBA9320. The sequence goes on from JAKMFK010000174.1 coordinate 4,827, forward strand.
AATCACATTTTGTTGAACCGCTATCAGCAACTAGTATCATTTGGTTTAATCTAATGAACAAATTTAATGAAAAATCACACTTTTTGATGTGTGATTGGAATTACATCATGGATTTTTTTTATTTATCTAGATATGTGGATGCCAATATTCACCTATGGCATTGGTTCTTGGCAAGGATCACACATAAAGTGAATATGAATGGATACTTCTTTGGTTTCTTGATCGATATTTACCATTTCAAGTATTTGAAAATTTCTCATCATCTCACATTCATTCTCTAGGTTTTCGTCAGACTCATTATTCTCAAGTTTATCCATATTGACACGAGGATATTTGAATATCGCATAATCTCCATTCACTAAACCTGTAATTGAGGCTTTTCCATTTTTAAATTCTTGAGCAATTCCCTTATCATTTCGTTCAGGGTCTTTATGTATATACAATGTTCCATTGAAGTTTTTAGGCTCTCTCATATTTTCCATAATTTCTTCAGTAGGCATCGCACCCCCACAATAATCAGATGTACTTGTTATATTGAATTTGATTGTACGACTTAATTGGTTCGACTTACACGAAATAAATAGTAGAGCTGCTAATAAGACTGAGAAAAATTTCATTTTACAAATTTAAACGATAAGTATTGATGTGAGGTCTTTAGAACTCTTAAATTTATCGAATAAATTTAATTTGTTATACTATTGGTAATTGATTCAGCAACCTTTTCAGATGGTTTGGAATTGCCTAGCATTTTTCGAAGTTTACTGTAGTCAATTTCGATTGCCTTTAAATGGCTTTTGTCTTCCATTAAACGATTTATCTCTGATTTGAGTTTAGATGGGTTGAATTCATCTTGGATAAGTTCAGTAATACTTGGCTTGTCTAAAATCAAATTTACAAGGGAAATATATTTTACTTTGATTACGGATTTCGCGATCCAATAGCTTATCCTATTCGTAGTATAACAGACAATTTGTGGCACACCCATTAGGGC
>JAKMFK010000188.1 GCA_022425465.1 Bacteroidia bacterium
ATCTAAATCTATTCCTCGTAAATTTGCAAATAATATGGTAAGGTTTTATACTGTAATATTAGTGTTGATATCATTTTATGGATATGGGCAAGTGTACGACAATGTGGATGAGATAGAAATCTCAACAAATCAATCCCAAAAACCTTCATCAATTTTAGATTGGAAATCTCGATTACATACAGGATTATCAAGTTCATTTTTTGTCGATTTCATTACCTCCCCATTGAGTTATGTTGATGTAGTTTATACCGATCCCGGAAATGTTAAGCGTATCGAAAAGGGGGCTGTTCAAACAACTTATACTTCTTTTTACACTATAGGTTTTGTGCCGAGATACAATGTATATGAAATAAAAAATAACTTAGCTCTTGCAGTTTCTACACCTATTGCAATAGGATTTGGGAATGCAATACCAGCATCTGAGTCAGTGAATGGTGGAAGTGGTTTTGGCAATTTTCAATTGCCAATCTTTTTGAATATTTTTTATGGAGCTGAGTCGACATACAATGCTCAAGATCAGATTGGTTTTAATGTAGGTTATGGAATTGAATTTAACAAAATTGGACTATTAGGTTTCTCATCATCACCTCAAAATGAAAATATGAATAAATCATGGGTCATGCCTGCTTTTACAGCGGGGGCACAATTTTATAGAGGATTATCACCTATGGAGGTAAATGTGAAATTTGGATATGGAGGAATTGAAAATCAACGAGTGGACCAATATGGTAACCCATTATTGAATGGGAAACGAATTACTAGAGCTTCTTCAATTAAGCTGAGCGTTATTTATTATTTTTAGTTCTTTTTTAGTTTAAGGTTGAGCTTGTTTCCATCAAAAATTATCTCGTCTGTAATTCCGATATAATCAAGTAGGGTTGGAGCAATATCAACAGTGTATGCTGTGTCTTTTACCTGTTTTGGCTGTATATTACTTCCAAGAAATAGAAGAGGAACATGGGTGTCATAGCAGAGAGGACTTCCATGAGTTGTACCATTGTATTTGTAGCCAATTAGGTGGTTTTTTTTACCGATTATTTTTATAAAATATCCATGATTTGGGTTGTAACTATTTCTCATTTTTTCAATAAATAATTTATTACACGATGGATTATTTATATCAATAAATGAGACTGTTTCTTGGATGTAGTCAAGATTTTTTAGACGTTTTTGAATTTGATTAACCAACTTAAAGCTATCAATATCAGGGTTTGATGTTACTTTAAAATTGGGTTCAATACCCCTATATCCAGACGCAGCAATGATAGAGGGCTCATTTAGGTTGAGTTCTTGTTGAATAGTTACATCTATAGAATCAATATCTTGCTGAAATTTTTGCGGAGATATTCTCTTGCCATGTGATTCATGATGATGAGTTAATTCAGGAAACGGTGCTACACCATGATCAGATGTTAAAGTAAGTATGTAGTTTTCTTGACCAATTTTCTTGTTCAAGTAATTTATAAATTCCAATAAATATTGATCAAGCTTGTAGTAGTAATCGGCAACTTCATAGCTATCAGGACCAAAACCATGACCAATATAGTCGGCAGCAGAAAGACTTACAGTTAGTACATCTGTATGGTTACCTATTCCAAGATTTTCATTTACAATAAGCTTCTTAGCAAATTTTAATACAAAGTGATCGCCAAAAGGAGTATTCCATAGAAAATTACCAACGTCTTTATCATTTTGATTTGATGAATGAGTGAGGTTGTGTGGGAATTTTGGCTTGAAAAAACCATTTTCCTGATATATGCTATCTATATACAGGTCATAAGTGGTTCTAATTTTGGGATGTAAAAGCCAACCCTCAGCTACATCATCTGCCATAACTTCTTTGCCTAGGTAATTTTTCACCCAATCTGGAAATGGCTCAGCGTAATAATCTGTACTAACCATTTGTGTGCTTGTTGCATCAAACCAAAAGGCACGATTTGCATCATGTCCTCCCATTAAAATGGAGGCACGATCTTTTAATGAAACACTATATGACTTAGATTTTGGATTAT
>JAKMFK010000055.1 GCA_022425465.1 Bacteroidia bacterium
ACATTGGAATTGTTTTAAGTTCCTCATATTTATTATTCACTGTTTTTAATAAAAATAGAATAAATCAGTTATTTGAAGATTCAGCTAATAATCAAAAAATTCCAATCGAGCGATTTATAACCAACCCTTCTATTCTAACTAATCTTTTATGGAATTATACAGGGGAGAGTAAAAATGATTATTACCTAGCACAGTATTCTATTTTTGACAAAAATGAAGTCAGTTTTTCAAAAATCAATAAGAATTATGAGCTATTAACTAATTACGAAAGTGACCAAACTCTTCAAACATTAGATTGGTTTAGTGATGGGTTCTTTAAGGTGCACGACATGGGTGAAAGTTATCAAATCAGTGACTTAAGATTTGGATCATTTTCAGGGAAAGGCACAGGGCCTGATGATTTTTTCTTTCGGTTTATGATCGATGAAGTCGATGAGGGGATATATCGATTAAACGAAGTCCAAAGTGGTCCCTCTGAGGGTAAACGAGATAATCTATTTCCGAAATTATTTGAACGAATTATGGGAATAGATTCGAGTGAGGAGATTCAAATATCTCAAAAGATCGATACGCAAGAACTATTGTCTAATAATCGCAAGTTGATATGGTCAGACGAGTTTGATATAGATGGTCCTGTGGATACATCAAAGTGGTTTCATCAGACAAAGCTTCCATATGGAGGAAGTTGGTTCAATGGGGAAGTTCAACATTACACCAATAGAATGGATAATTCTTATGTTGAAAATGGAAATTTAAAGATTGTGGCAAAAAAAGAAACCTACACAGATCAAGGTTACACAAAAGAATATACTTCTGCTCGGTTGAATTCAAAGTTTGCATTTAAATACGGGCGTGTTGATATTAGAGCCAAACTTCCAACGGGTAAGGGCACGTGGCCGGCCTTTTGGACGTTAGGAAAAAATATTAGTGAAGATGGGGCATATTGGTTCACCAAGGATTTTGGTAATACCTCTTGGCCATCATGTGGAGAAATTGACATCATGGAACATTGGGGCAAGGAACAAAATTTAGTAAAAAGTGCTACCCATACTCCATATAGCCATGGAGAAACAATAAATCAAGGGGGAAGAATTATATCGACTTGTTCCTCAGAATTTCATACCTATTCACTGGATTGGTCCGAGGAAAGATTAGTTTTTATGATTGATGATGTGATTCATTACGTCTATCAACCTGATGTAAAAAATAAGGATAACTGGCCCTACACCTTAGAGCAATATCTGCTTTTAAATTTTGCTATTGAGCCTATTATTGAACCTAGCTTTGTTTCCGATGCGATTGAAATTGATTATGTTCGGGTTTACAAATAATAGATTCATAAAAAAGAAGTCTCTTATTTTAAAGTTTCTAACTCAACAATCACCTCATTTCTACGATTGTAAGTTTCGTACGGGGCATTGTATCCTAGAAAGTAGAATTTTTGTGTAAAGGATATGTTGTTAGATTCAAGTGCGTCAATTAATTCACTTTTATATCTATTTATTTTTTTTTGATCAGCCCATCCACCAAAAGTGATGGCAGCAACGGTTTTGGGAGGCTCTTTTCTAAATTTGATTTCTTTGGAATTGGGTTCAGGTAACGTTTCTTTATTTTCTTCAGGTACCATAAACATCACGGTCATCGAATCTTCCAAAGACATGGCTACAGGAGAAGTCATGGCTATTTTTTCGTTGGTTTTATTATTACCAAAAATGTAACCTGCTAAAATGGAAAACCCATTACTAGAGGCATTTTCATACCGGTTGGTTGGGAGAGTTACCGATGTGAAAAGTCTTGATTCGTAGTTGCGAATTTCAAATTTATCATACTTTTTGACTATGGTGTAGGGGTAAGTTTCGATATCTTTTTGTGTCTTCAGTGCAAAAAGTTGAACGATTACAAAAACCAGTATGAGGGTTCCGAGGATTGAAATAACTATTTTCATAAATAAATAACCAATTCACGCATGTAATAGTTCTTTTTAAGTCCAATAGGTCACTCTATACCTATTAGCACAATGTCAAATTGAATAGCATCATCGATTAGACGATCTGCTAGATTTTTAAAGAAGCTACCACTTTTGTATGTCACTCCCCAAAGCGTCCGATCAATAGAGAATGTTGAACCTGCCATTATTTTCTCATTCGTTTGAGATAGGGTGTATGGGATGGTTATGGACTTAGTTATATTTTTAATTTCAAGATTAGCTTTGAGACTATCTGGTGTGGAGGAAGTGATTTCTAATGTCGCTTCTGGGTAATTATTAGTTTCAAAGAAATCATCATTGGTGAGGTGTTTTTTAAGTTTACTTTTCCCCTTCTCGCTCATGTCCTCATCGGTTACTAGAATAGAATTCATATCAATAGTAAACTGACCACCTGTTATGGTACCATCGCTAATTTTGAGGATACCTTTTTTGATTTGTACTGTTCCAACGTGGATGTCACCCGTTGGCTTACTTCCTTTCCAGAAGACAGTACTTGAATCAGAATCAATGACGTAGTGTTTTCCTTCAAGGGTTGTTGTAAGAGCTTGTTCTGCTTCAGAAGTATTGGTTGTAGAAGACGGGTTATTGCATGCAACAATAGCTGCAATAACAATAGTTAATAATAAATTTTTCATAAGATGTTTTTGAAAAAACGCATGAATTTGTAATCGGTTTTACTTCATGGATTATTTTAAACGAGTCTTTTTATAATAGCGTATTTAAATAAATCAGATTTTAACGGATAAAAATTTTTGTGGACCTAAACGTCCTTATTTCGAACTTTTCAGAAAGTTTAATTACTTTTATTTTTGGTGGGCCTCTCGGTCCCAGTTTCGAACTTCTTTTGTATGATATTTAAATAGTCCCTTTTTTTGACCCATAGGCAGCTAGGTTAACTGCTAAGATAAGAAGAATAAATACTGGAATTGGAGGACCTCCTTCTAAGAAAATCGTGTTGAACAATGCTGAAAGTAATAATCCACACGCACATAGGAGAGTATGTCCTCTCAAAACTTTTCTTGCTGATTGTAAATCTACAAGGTTTCGTAAAGATACAAGCATCAACCCAATTCCAATATTGAATGCTCCAACAGTGTCTACTGTACTTGCTAGAACCAAATAAATTCCATCGGTTAATTCTTGTCCAGGAGCTTTTTTCGCGAGTTGTTCTGCAAGAATCCCTGTCTTTCCAACGATTACAGCTTGGACCCATAAAAAAGTACCTATTAAAAGATGAATACATCCATTAATGGTAAAAATCAATTTAATTTTCATTTTATAAATTTTTTTAAGGGGCATAAATAAGCGAAAACTATCTCAAAATGAGATGGATTCCGCTTTGGTGGGCCATACTGGACTCGAACCAGTGACTTCTACCCTGTCAAGGTAACACTCTAAACCAACTGAGTTAATGGCCCTAAAAAGCCCTCAAAGTTATGATTTTATTAAGATGTAGTTGGTTGTTTATTCTTTTATAAACTTCCAACTTTGACTTGAATTATCCGAAAAACTTAAAAAGTAAATGCCTTTTGGAATGTTGGTTAAATCAATAGTAGTGTTGTTTGAATTAATTTCACCAGAAGCTATATTCCTTCCTAGTTGGTCGTAAATAGTGTACTCAGATCCAAGATCATTCGCTTTTGCAGTAATGTGTATATTGTTTTTAACAGGGTTTGGGTAGATTGAAATATCCTTATTTTTTAATCCGTTTACATTTAATGGACCTCCGATAACAAATTTGGTGACTTTAACGGGATTGCTTGGAGGACACGCTCCAGATTGTGTCATTGTTGAACTTTGAACTACTGGAGTTGCATACCCTTCAACCCACCATTGGTATGCATCATAGTAAGTCATACAAGGTGAAGAACCAATTTGACGATCTGTCCAAGTTCTTCTTGAACGTATAAGCACAGCATTATTATGAACGGTATTGTCTGGCATTGTAATCGTTCCACTGGATATAGCTTCAGTAATTGCACGGTCATCTCTTATTAAGTATGGTGGGCCGTTTGGCACAGTAAATGGAACTTCTTTTTCAAAATCAGTATGTTCATCTCCAACATTAAAAGGATATGGGTTCAATACCAATGAATTTTCATAGGAAGAAGTGAGTACAGAGATTTCACCATGGAATGTATATTCAGTATTACTAAATCCAAGAAAAAATTGGTTTCCGTCTTCATACTTAACGTGAGTAGCATTAGGATAATTGCTAGCTTGGCTTGAGGTATTGATTGGAGCAATATGTATGGTAGCTTTCGAAGTAGTTGAAATGGATGAGAAATCCCAATCTCCTTCATTTGAAAAGCTAATGGTGTTATCTACGATACCAACTTCATAATAAACGCCTGCTTCAGGAATAGTTGGTGAGGTAATTGATTGAGAGAAGATGGATGGTGCTGCGGTGAGCAAAGAACTGATTAGTAATATTTTTTTCATGATATAAAGATTGCCCTACTCGTTTGGCTTTTCGGAAATCGCCTCGTTTTTTTTGAGTGTTATCTGACCTACACTTTATTGTGTCTTAACCAAAATTACAATTAATTTGAAAAATTTACAAAAAGACACTGCAATTAGCTTATTTATTGTAAAAAATTGGAGATCTATTTTATTAAACAATGGTTTTTATAAATTAAACTATATAATCTGAAGTAATTTTTTTAATTAGACATAATCAATAAATTTGAACATGCCAAAAACTATATTATTACCTATTTTTTTATTGACTTTTTTTACTCTATCTGCTCAAAAACCGGAAAATGATGATTGTTCAGCAGCTGTTGACCTAACTGATATTCTTCCAAATGCAATTGGTCAAACAAGTACAAGTAAATTGTATACTAATGTTGGATCCACTGGGGAAACGTGGCTTTACCCAGCATTAAAGAATTGTGGTTGGTATGACAAAGACTTTACTGGGGAAGCCATTAAATGTTTTTGCCCTGAATGTGGTGAAAAATCATGTGATTACCCAAGTGTTGACCAAACAGTTTGGTTCAAGTTTACAGGAGATGGGGACGATTATCATGTAAGAGTTCGCGGGAGTTCGGTAGACCCCAATGCCACAATGACTAATTCGCAAATGTCAATTTTAACAGGAAGTTGTGAAAATTTTAAAATTGAGACAGCGAGTGACGATGAGTGGGGTTGGTGGAATATGTTCAATTCTGGAAGAACATTATCTACAAAAAAAGGAGTGGAATACTACATTGTGGTTGATGGACACCGGATTGATTCTGTAACTGTTAGAGAAGGTAGTTTTAGACTTACGTTTACTAAAATAACTTCAATTAAGGATTATGATGATTGTGACAATCCGCTATCTATTACTGAGTTATTCTCTAAGAGGGAGAATAGTATTGGACCGTTTCATCATTCAGGTGAAAATGGGGGTCTAAATCCAGATGAGCAAAATGTTGCTCCTTGCTGGACTGATAACAGTGAAAATTTTTCAGCTTGGTACTCATTTGAAGGGGTTAATGGATTTACGACAATAAAACCTACAGATTGTAATGGAGTGAGTTTTTTTGGAGGGAATATGATTCAAATGGCTCTTTATGAAGGAGATTGTTCATCAGACTTAAAATTAGTTGGTTGTAATGATGGAGCTACGGGTTGGCCAAATACATGGGCTAATTTATCATTTAGTCCAGATCCATCGAAAAAATACCTATTAAGAGTTGATAGTAGAGAATTCTATTTTCAAGGGATGACTTTTTATCCTGAAGGTTCCTATTGCATATCCGCAAGCACCACTGGTGGGCTTCAAGAGACTTTCAGTTCAAAATTTAATCTAAACTTAATTACGAAAGGAAGCACCAAGATTGTTCAATGGGATGAATCACATGGTGAGGTAAATTTACAACTACTTGACGCAATTGGCAGAACTATTTGGTCTTCATTTAATATTCAAGCAAATTCAGCCCAATTACCTACACTAATACCAGGAAATTATATACTCAGTGCCTATGATAAAAAAGGAAACCGAGGCAAGGTATTGGTTCCGATTAATTAATTTTTGAAACGAATAACTAATTTAAACAAGGAATAGGAAACTATTCCTTGTTTTGTTTGTGAGTAGTTTTTGACATAGACACCTAATTATCCATCCACTAAATGGATAAAAATCTTAGTCTAAATAAACCCTGTAGCATAATTCAAGCCGATGAAATTGGCCATTTTCAAAATCAGTGTTCAGTTGCTTTCTATTGTCACCAAAACGGAATAAGCTCAGCCCAAAATCAATTTTATCTTCATTTTTATAAATACGAAACGAACGTCCAAGAGATAGCCCTGATATAGCTCTTATGATTATCCCCTTGATTGGTTCGTAGCTCAGATGAGCTCCCACTTCGTTTGATAAATGATGCATGTACAGATTATCTTGCGATATAAGTAAGTTAGAGCTATTCAAATTGTACGATTTGACAGTAGCTCTCCAATTTATCCCTGTTGTTACCTTGGGTGATAATGTGTAATTAATCTTGGCGTAAGAAGGGATAATGACATCCATTTCCCAGTTGTTTTTTTGATAATAAAACCCAAAGAGAGGAACCAAGAAAGGACCAAATAAATCCCCATTCATATATGCTCCGAACTTGTATGTTAGAAATTCATTTCTTTTCTTTTTGACCAAACCTAATGCTCCTAATTGAAAATCTGAACGATTTACTTCTTCATTAAAACTCGAGGCTAATTTGGGCAACAATATGTAGGTAGCACTCCACTTATCTGAATAGACGATATTCATTCCTGCTTTTACTATGACTGATGAAACAGGCATTGATGGAGTATTTCCCCAAAATCGCGTATCAATTTGGTCGAAAACAATTCCAGAAATTAATGCATTTTTATTTTTTAATTGAATAGGAATAGTGAGGTTGATATGAGTCTTTGCCACTCTTGAAGTGTTTGAGTCTGTTGCGATAGATTGATCTTTAAAGTTATTTTGTGGGGTGTTAGTATATTCAGTATGAACGAGATCAATATAATTCTGAGCATACCCGCTCAGGAATGTCATCATAATCATTAAGATGAATTTAAATTTCATTTTTACAAGTATAGTGCGTTTTTGATTGCAGTGAAATTTTAATAAATTAATTCAATCTGCATTATTTTTTAGTGTATTATTTCAATTCGAGTTTGAATTAATTTATGAATGATTCCATTCTCGAAAGTTGAATCATCAATACTAGTTTCAAATATCCCTGCGAATTTGTATAACCTAAATCCTAAATTGTCAATACTTCGAGGAAATGTGATCCTTTTTACATTATTTGATATAACACTATTGAACCAAGATTCATACTTGTCTTTATCCTTGCATTTTTCGGTTATGATTTTACCGTCGCTACTGATTTTATTATCCCATTCATCATTTTCATAGAATTTGGGAAACCAAAGATTATGGTTGGGATATATTTTACTTTTAAACCAAGCCTGTTGAACAGATTTATAGTTTTGACCCAAGCAATTACAAGCGTCTACAATCCTTCTAAATGATGGATTTTCGTTGACGTCCAAGTATCCTTTCTCTTGGAAATAGAGAGGATTAAATTCTTTTTCTAAGTCCCATGGTTCCCATTCATCATTTCTTTCTTTGATTTCAATATTTTTCCTAATTCGTTCTACCAGAGATTCTACTTGATTATCAATTTTGGTTAAATCTTCTGTTATTTTTATTCGATGAATTTCATGATTTGTGGCTTGAATAATGTCTGATTCTCTGTTTATATCTAATTTTTTTTGCTTTTTATGGAAAGGTTCATCGATTTCAATGTGTAATTTTAATTGTGGAAAATACATGTCAGTTAATGCATGACCATCTGGTCTATTGACATACTGTTGGGTCATAAACTTTAGATCATTACGATTTAGTCTGTGGTAGATTCGAGTAACTACATAATTCTCATAGTTTTTCTTATTAGTCTTAGCAATTTGACTAATAATATATTCTCTTTTTGTCATTTTTGGTAATCTAAAATTCGAATAGCTTCAAAATTTTAAGCTAAAATAGAGATTTAAAGGTAAAACTTAGTTTTTATGATGGACTCAAATATTTAGTTAAAAAGAAGATAGTTTGTTTGAATCCATTCTTGTGATGTTTATTATATTTTAAAATTTTACTTAAAAGATAAGTTCTATTTTTTGTAAATTTGTGCATCATGAATCACCAGGAAATATTAAACAGACTTCAAGAAGGTAACAGCCGATTTGTAGCTGATAAACTAGAAGGCAAACTACAGGATAGTTCACGCAGAGATGTATTGACTCAAGGGCAACAACCTCATACCATTATTTTAAGTTGTGCAGATAGTAGGGTAGTTCCAGAATTGGCTTTTGATGCAGGACTCGGAGAACTATTTGTACTCAGAGTGGCAGGTAATGTAGCAAATACCTCTACCATTGCAAGTATTGAATATGCGGTAGCTCATTGTGGAAGCACAGTAATAGTTGTTTTAGGACATCAAAGTTGTGGTGCTGTTACAGCTGCATTAGCTGGAGGCGATAACGGACATAACTTAAACCATCTTTTGGCTCATGTAGCACCAGCTATAGCAAGTGCACCTGAGGGTTCCAGTGTAAATGATGTAGTCAAGGTTAATGCACATAAGAATGTAGAGGCTCTATCTTCTCGTTCAACTATTATTGGTGATGCGGTTGCCTCAGGTGCTGTCAAAATAGTGCCAGCGTACTACAACCTTGATTCTGGTAAAGTAGATTTCTTATAATCTGGATTTAACTGAAATCGTTCAAGGCAATTTGCCGAGGGATATATTTACATAAATTTATTTATTTCTTTCATTAATATCCTTTGGGAATCGACTAAAATTTCCCATCCCATCCATATCAGTTGGGTCAGATAAATTGGCGTAATTATTTGTTTCTTCTTGTTTTCTGTTTCCGTAACGAATACTCCATACCATGAAACAGCAGTATGCAAGAAATAGGATAAAACCTACAATATACATTATGATATTCATGATCTTCTTCTTTGTCTAATTGCTATTGCGAATAATAATATAGTTCCTGGCCAATGAGCTGAATATTGTGCCTCTTCGGTCTTGCCTGCTAAGCCCAAACTAACTGAATAAACTAAGCATATAAATGCTATGATGATGGGGTACCATTTTGCTAAAAAATCTTTTGTTTGTGACATAATTAATGTAGTTAAATTTTAATGTGCTTTAACCGAATATAAGCAATTTTATTTGATTGTTAGAAATTTAAATGTTGAGTTGCTTCTCTATCTAACCAATATTTACAATGATGTTCACTAACATAATGAGGGTTAAAACGTTTATGGTTAAGAGTATTAAAACAAGTATTTTATGCTTAAAATAGCCTTTGATCAGTCATATATTCACCCATTGAAGACAGGACATCGATTTCCAATGGAGAAATATGAACTTATTCCAGAGCAGCTTGTAAGAAGAAATATTTGTAGTGAACGTAATTTTTTTATACCAACTCAGATTTCAAAGCATGATGTCATGTATACCCATGATGAGTATTATTATGATAATTTAGTTAATTTATCTTTGGGTAAACTTGAGCAAAGAATGATAGGATTCCCATTGACAGATGCTCTAATCCAGAGAGAACACACCATTGCTCAAGGGACTATTCAAAATGTATTTTATGCACTTGAGTATTGCATTTCAATGAATATAGCTGGAGGAACTCATCATGCATACAGAAGTAAGCCAGGAGCATTTTGTATGCTTAATGATCAAGCAATAGCCGCCAATTATTTAATCACGAATAAGCTTGCCAAAAAGGTGATGATTATTGATTTAGACGTACATCAGGGTGATGGAACAGCTTCTATTTTTGAGAATAATCCTGATGTGTTTACGATTTCATTTCATGGAGAAAAGAATTACCCATTTAGAAAACAAAAAAGTGACTTCGACTTAGGGTTTGAGGATAATACTTCAGATGATGCTTATCTGAAAGTATTGAGCAATACAATTCCCAAATTGGTAGATTCATTTGAGCCTGATTTTATGTTTTATTTAGCCGGGGTAGATGTTTTAAAAAATGATAAACTCGGTAGACTAGGAATGTCAATTGAAGGGTGTAAAAAAAGGGATCGTTTTGTGATGGAATTTTGTCATAAAAATAATTTGCCTGTGCAAGTGAGTATGGGCGGAGGGTATTCTATTTATTTAAAAGAAATCATTGATGCCCACACCAATACGTTTGAGTTAGCACAGGAAATTTTTTTTTAAATGCGTAATAAAATAATTTTAAATTAATAGCATCAAATTAGGAAGAGGAACTTTTTCTAATTTGTTCATTTTCAGCAAATTGTCTATTTACTAAGTTATTTTTTTATTTTTGTTACTTAACTATCTAAATTATGGTGCTAATGTTAGCTAATATAACACCAAATAAAAAATTGTTAGCCCGACTTGTTCGATATTATTCATTAAACGTTAATTTAATCATGAACTTATTTTTTAAAAAATATCAACTTTTAATATTAGGATTACTAATATCATTTTGCTCATTTGCTCAACCGAATTCAAATATTTTAGAAATTGATCAATACGCACGAGCATATAGTTCCACAACTCCCAATGTTTGGGGGGGCGATTTTTCTGTAGAAACATGGGTGTATCTTCGTAATGAGTCTTGCCCAAATGCGTCGGGAGCTGGTAACAGCAATCAACCTGGACACAATTCTAATGATGCATTTGTTTCTGTTGCAGATCATGAGTTGACCAATTCAGGTGCGCTTCACGGTTTTGAATTAGGCATCCAAAGTTCAGCTACTAAAAAGGTTGGTAATACCTGTAGTAACTGTGAAGATAAATTTTACTTTACAGTTGGTAATGGTACTACTACCAATGGTAATGCTAATACTGCAATCGTATATTCTAGTTTTACAAACGCTGCATGGAGAAGCAACAGTAATGGGTATGGTAGTTCAGGTAGCAGTAGCTCTGTAGGAATCCCCAAATGTAATACATGGTATCATGTTGCTGGAGTGTATGACCATTCTGAAAGTGAAATTAAATTATACGTTAACGGATCACTGCAAGGTACAGCGTCTACCGCAAGTGCTGCTCCAACCACAAATCCAAACTCAGGAATCGCCCTTGGTTCCGAAGCGACTCGCTCTGTTAACAGAGACGTAAACGGTTTTTTTGATGGTGGTTTGGATAATGTTGCCATATGGAATACCGATAAAAGTAATACTTACTCAGGTACGACTTCAGGTAATCCAAATTACCAAAGAACTATTGCAAGTAATGCTAGCGGGTTGGTAACACTTTATGATATGCAACAGACTAACACAACAGCTTCGTCTCAAAACGGTGCAGGTTCTGACGTTGTTGATGATAAAGGAAGTATTGATTTAACACTCTACGATACACATGCTGGCAGTGGATCAAATTATAATTGTGGTACCGTAAATAATAATACAAATACATGTAAAAACAGTGCCTCTGGTGCAATATCTTACACTCCATACTCTAGTTTGCCCGTAAGTTTATTGCACTTTAAAGCAATAAAGTTACTTAATTCAACGGTCCAACTGGACTGGGCCACTGCCTCAGAAATTAATAATTCTCACTTCACCATTGAAAAGTCCTTAGATGGCATACATTGGCAATTTGTTAAAGACATAAGAGGTGCAGGGAATTCTTCAACAATCAATCATTATCAAACAATTGACTACAATCCATATCCAGGAATCTCATACTACCGACTGAAACAAACTGATTTTGACGGTGCTTTTGAGTATTTCCCAATACGATCTGTCGGTGATGAAGGACCAGCGTCTCAGTTGGAGATAAGTCCAAATCCCGTTGAAAATATCCTTCGAATTAATGTTTCTCAAAACCCAAATCAACAAATTATTGTTTTGGATAACCAGGGCTTAAATTTAAACCATTTGACAGATGTGATTGAACAAGGAGATCATTATTCTTTATTGGATGTCTCTAGGCTTAACAGTGGTATTTATTTTCTTTGGACGGGACACCAAGCAGTTAAGTTTTCAAAAAAATAAGGTTTTTATCCTAATTTAGAACTCGAACTCGGGTCTAAGTAAGTTGTTTAAAAGCCTTTTACTTTCCGGAATTTAATACACTACTCTTCTAATTCCTCTAAACGTTTTTGTAAATTTTCGATTAAAGCTTGTTGTTCTTGTATAGCTTTTACTAAAGGTACTACAAATTCAGCGTAGCGAATACCGTACAAACTATTTTCATTTTGTGGTGCATCTACTCCATCAAAATCAAAGTCAAGTTCCTTTGCAACTTTTTCTACCTCTTGAGCAACGAAACCGGTCCTGATGATCCTTGAAGAAGCTTCATATTCAGATTCAGGGAGCATTAACTTTATTTTCATGCTATCGGACTGATTTTGTATTAGAAATTCATCTTGTTTTTTGGTATTTATAGTATACGTAACGGGTCTAAGTTTTGTAACAAAGGACAAGCCTGGAACATTTTCCTTGATATTTTCTTTGACACGTGCATCACTTGTTGATGTCCAACCCACCTGTCCCCTTATGGAGGTAATATTTGTACTTCCAATTCTCATTTGATATGAGGCCGAAGGATAGGCGTATGCCCCAAGTCCGGTAGCATAACCAAAATTGCCAGAATTACCAATGGCATAGTAGCCTATTGCTGTTGAATAACTTGATGAACTCGATGGACCAAGTGTATAATGCCCAACTGCTGCGTTGCCATTTCCAGTTGTATTGGAGTATAATGCACTCACACCAGCAGCTGTATTATAGTTACCTGTGGTATTTGCCATCAATGATTGTAAACCAAGAGAACTATTGTAATCACCATAAGTGTTAGCGTATAATGCTTTATATCCAAATGCGTCATTACCGTAGCCTCCATAGTTATTATAAAGTGTTGCCCAGCCCACCGCAGTATTATTATAACCCCAAACATTAGTTTTAATTGGCATGTAACCTATTCCAGTGTTACCGTACCCTGTAGTATTTGAGGATAATGACTGATAACCAATTGCTGTATTCTGATAGCCTGTGGTATTAGCATTAAGAGCTTTAACGCCTATAGCTGTATTGGTATTTAAAGCCCCTTTACCTCTTCCGAGGGTAAGCCATTCACCAGAAGTACCACTAAAGGTTTCGATGGCTCTGTTGTCGGTATTATAGATCTGAAGTCCGGTCGCAGGAGAGCTAATCGCATCTCGCTGAGATGTTGTCATACGTGGAGGCAATAATCCCTTAGTAGTTGAGGTGATGTCTAATTGTGAAGACCCTGCAGGTGAACTCGTTCCAATTCCCACTTGGGCGGAAGAAATCGTGGATAAAATCAATAAAGTGACAAGGGTAATATAATATTTCATGATGGGTAAGTTACAAGTATCAAACATAAAAGTTTTTATTTTATGAAGGTGACTTTCAAAAAAATAGCTTAAAACTCATTAAGTTCAAACGCCATTTATTAGTTCACTATTAAAGATTGATTAAACTATTTTTATCTTAAAATGCCGGGACCAATTTTTGCCCTGTAACTATCTGTAAATAAATTACTTGAGTATGTTTCAGAAATCAAGTGAAACAATTTTCTTCTAAAATTTAGGACTCGAACGCAGGTCCAAACAAGTTGTCTACAGGGGGAGTATTATGATTTATATTTGTAAAGTTATGAGCAAATTATATTGTTTCTTATTTATTTTATTGTTCCATTCTTCATCCTTTCTCTTTTATACTCATTTATAAATCCAACTGTTATCTCGGTCACCAACAAATTTGATTTGTACTTTTTTAATACATTCAATGTATTTTTCAAAGTTGCAGCACAATTTCTTCTTTTAGTGAACTGAATTTTAAAGTTTAATAAATTTAGAGAGTGAAATATTTCTTTATGAATTACCAATGTTTATAATGTTTTCAATTCTTTGATTTATTCATTTAACATGTTTCTACTAATACTTATTTCTTTGATGTAAGTATTATTACTCGGGCCTCCTCCACCTTTTATAAAAATAAAATGGATTTTATCTTCAAGAACAAATGGTCTGCAAAACCCGTAACCCATTGCATCTTCTTCATAGAAATTTATTCCCAGCTCTTTTGGCTCAAAACTACCATTACCATTATTAAACCAAATCAATTTATCTATATTGATAGTACCATGACCGCCATTATTTTGAACATCAGTAAATACATCTGATTCGCCTGTGTAAAAACTATGATAATTGAATAGTAAATCTAAATCACCATCATAATCTATATCCTCTAATAAAAATCCTGAAGTTTGAATCCTACCAGTAAGGTTTATGTTAATGTCAAATTCGAATTCACCACTGCCGACACCTTTCCATATCTCTAATGCATTACCATCTGATTTTTCTAAAAAGAAAATAATATCATTTATGCCATCATTATTTATATCTTTAATTTTCATTTCAGGACATCCCCAATCATTATTTGAAAACCCGTTTATTGGTCCAGGATTGTAAATAATTTCATAATTATTTGTGGCAGAGTTTAATTCATATGCTGCTACACTAAAGTTTGTCACCCCATTTTGATCATAACCTGCGTACCTCGCAACTAAAATCTCGTTATCTCCATCATTATCAAAATCTCCAATCTCTGCAGTTCCTGCTTGTAACACACCTGTGCTTGGTTCATTGAAGTTGGTTATTCTATTAAAATCATTTCCATCATTTAACCAAGCACTATAATCGTAATCATAATTTTCTAATTCAACATCCCATGAAGCTGCGGCCAAGTCATTCAATCCATCGCCATTAATATCCCCAATACTCAAAGAATGGTACTTAGCTTTATCATCTGTAATCTTACTAAAAGCGACAACTCCTTCAGAAATTATGGCCTTCCAAACATAGTTTCCCGGCCAAGGCTCATCAGAAAGTTCTTGGCCAAAATCTGAAATGATTAAATCATTTTCTGAATTAAGAATTCTAATAGACCTTGGAACTCCCGATCCAATGTCATGACTGCCCACAAATTCCCAATTCGTTGTACTAAGCTTTTTTCTAAAATGTGTATAAGGAACATTTGGATAACGAAACATGAGTGTTCCACCAACAAGTAAATGTTGATACTCACCCTTTATAATGGATATAGTACCATTTATTGCTCCATTTAAACCTGTCACTTTGTCCTCGACAGACAAATTCCCCAAAGAAAAATCAAGTTCTGTAGTATTCGATGTGAAAAGCTGATTAGATTTTTCAAGAACAAAATTTGCAATTAAATCAATATCAGAGTTGATCAAAATAACTCGTGGGTTATCAGTATTATCGTCAGACCACTTTTTAAATTCGAAACCTGTATTAGCTGTTGCACTAATTGTTAGAGTAGTTCCCTTTTCATACTCGCCTCCGATTTTATTTACGGTTCCACCCTCACCTGCAGTAACAGAAACTGTATATTTAATGGTTTCAGTGGGTGTAACTTCAGAATCCTCCTTAGAGCAAGAAAAGAATATTAAAAGTAAAAAAGGAGTCAATCGATTCATTAGTGTTGTATTTAAACAAATATAATTAAGATTGGGTGGGTACATTTTTGCTGATGGTCCGAAAATTTCGATTTTGTGAGTTGCAACCACATTTTGACTCCAGAGATTATTCTAAAATAAGTAACTTAAAACTCATTAAGTTCAAACGCCATTTATTAGTTCACTATTAAAGATTGAGTTAAGAATTTTTATCTTAAAGTTGCCGGGACCAATTTTTGCCCTGTAACTATATGTAATTTAATTACTTAAGTTGATTTTGAGGATCGTGTGAAACATTTTTCTTAAAATTTAGGACTCGAACTTGGGTCCAAATAAGTTGTTCACAGGCTACGATTTGATGGAATTAAGTTAATTATAAAAATAATAGTACTATATTGAAAATCTAAAATTCAAAAAAAATCAACTATCATGAAGCAAAAAATTATTAATCTTTTTAATTCATTAGAGGAAAAGTACTTTTTCCCAATGGGACGCAGAACATGGCAAGGCCTCTCATTTTTGGGACTTGCAGCAATTATCTGCGGCTTATTATTTTTCTTTTTAAATGCTACACCAACTATCAGAGACGGCGTTGAAGTAGAAAAAGAAGAAGTCATTGATGAAGAAGTAATCGAAGAAGATTACATAGAAGAAACCTCATCCAATTGCGATAAAGAAGACTATGAGGAGGAGCTTAATAAACTAAAATTAGTTTTGAGTAATTGTGAATTCACCGATTTGGGAGACTCCCTAGAAAGAACTAAAATTCAAGCTTTTGAATTGCCAAAAATAGATGATGGTGCAGGAGATAGTGGTATTGAAGTAGCTGTTGAAGAAACTTATTTCAGTCAAAGTGAGTTTGATTCAATTAAAACACTATATAGTTCGAAAGATCTATATAGAAATTATTGGGGTGGTATAAACGAGAAGGTATCATATAAAGAGTTCCGACCTAATATGAAAGCTATACCAAATCAATTAAATAATTTGTATGATCAAAAGGGTATTGATTCAGCTGAATTTTGTAAAAAAATTAGCATAGTTAAAGCTGTAAATTCTTACGTGAAACAATTTGATTTTAATTATTTCAACCAATACAAAATTTATCGTGAGTGCTACCAAGGTTTTTTATACTATGACTTTAGCAATAAATCGATCACTTGGGCTAAAGCAGTAATGCCAATTGTTGTTGTTGATTTTGATGGAATTATAGCAGTCAATGAACAACATAGACAATTTAAAAGAATTCATAAAATGGCTCTAAAAAACTACATATCTGAAGAGGTAGTTAAACTAGCAGAGAGTACTATTGAAGAACACCAAGAATTGGAAGAACCCGAATCAGATCTTAACTACAGAGATTATTTGTCAGTTATTAGTACCATTGATTCATATTCATCAAGTATGGGTGATGATATCGAGTCAGCTGTAGATGATTTCAACGATGATATAGACTACTTTGATCAAAATAATTTTCTAAGATCATTAGACAGATATTTAGAATTATATCTTCAGAGAGTGTCAGATGCAGAAAGCGATAAAATTGCTAGAAGTGCTGAAAAAGCTGAAAAAAGAGTATTTTCAGGTATGCTAATGGCAGCAGGCTTTGCACTTATTTTACTTATTGGTATAATCTTACTTTTATTTTCCATACAGAATATTTTAAAGAAGAACATTGATAAATAGAAAAGAATCTTGAAATAATCTAAAATGTAAATAGCCTTAAACTATTAAGGCTATTTACATCTAAAATGCCGGGAGTACCTTCTGTGATTCCATTTATCCCATAAAGTGGATATTAATCCTTGGATTTCATCCAATAGTCTCTTTTGTTTCAGGAGTTTATGAGCAAGCTTAAACTCCATAAACAAAAAATCCTCGGCACTTCGTGCCAAGGATTTCTATCATTCTGTGGAGATGCCGGGAGTCGAACCCGGGTCCGAATTGGAATAGAGTTGCGTTTTCTACACGTTTATTGCTGCTTGTTTTTCGAGGTTCACCAGGTGTAGCAAAAACCCAATTAACCCTTATTCTACATGATAAATTTTAGCTTGGTAGAAATGGGCTAAAATTATCTCAGTTTGTCGACTGCTTGAACTCCCTCGCAACCGAGACCAAGCTCGGGCAAGCAGATGGCATTTGCTTAACCTCTTAGGTTAGGCAGCCATAGCGAAGTTATAATCGCCTGTTATGATTTGAAAGTCGAGATTTAAGAGCCGCACTCTCAACGCTCTACGTGCTTACAC
>JAKMFK010000248.1 GCA_022425465.1 Bacteroidia bacterium
CCACCTTCTACCTTGACACCATCATCTTCTACAGTCAAGAATTTGGCTCCCAACGATTCGGTTTGTTCTTTACATTCCAATCTTACATCCGTAGCTTCTACGATTGCTCCCAACCTTTTGGCAGTAGCTATTGCCTGTAGTCCGGCCACTCCTACACCAAAAATCAATATTTTACTTGGCGTAATTGTTCCTGCTGCCGTCATTAGCATCGGAAATATTTTACCTGCGTTATCTGCACCACATATTACTGCTTTATAGCCCGATAAGTTGCTTTGAGAACTCAACACATCCATGCTTTGAGCTCGACTGATTCGGGGCATAGCATCTAAACTGAGTGCCGAAACTCCTTTATCTTTTATGGCTGACATCAAGTCTTCATTTAACCGATGAAAAAGTTGAGATAACCAGATTTGTCCTTTTTTTAAATGCTTTAAGTCATCTGTTGACGGTGGATTAATTTTAATAATTACATCCGAATTTACAATTGCTTCTTTCAATGTTTTTGCTATGGTAGCTCCGGATTCTTTGTAGTCTTCATCTGAAAAAGCTGCACTCGCTCCAGCGTTTGATTCAACACATACTTCAAAACCTAATTTAATCAGTTTTTGAACCGATTTTGGTACCACAGCTACCCGAGTCTCTCCAGCATTCGTTTCTTTTAATATTGATAGTTTCAAAAGATTTGATTTTTAAGGGTGTAAAAATAGGATAAGTCCTTTGTTTGAGGAAATATCTCATGCAAAATTAACAATTAATAATAGAGATAATCCAAAGCCATTTCTATACAGAAATAAGATAAATCTATAAACAAAAAAGGAGCCTGTGATATTCAAAGACTCCTTCAAAAATTATATAGTTAGAAGTGGCTGTTACTTCACTTCCTCGAAGTCAACATCTTCCACATCTTTGGAATCCTCTCCAGTAGATGATTCTGCAGAATCTGTACCCGTGGTATCAGCTCCTCCCTCTGCAGCAGCTTCTTGTTGTGCTGCGTAGATATCTTGAGATGCCGCTTCCCAAGCCTTGTTCAAGGTCTCCATATGGGTATCTATTCCCTCTAAATCACCAGCTGCATGAGCTTTTTTAAGCTCTTCTTTGGCTGACTCAATCGCTGATTTTTTATCTTCAGGAATCTTATCTCCATATTCAGACAATTGCTTTTCGGTAGAGAATACCAAGTTATCTGCTGAGTTCAATTTGTCTATTTTCTCTTTTTCAGCCTTATCTGCATCAGCATTTGCCTCCGCTTCTTTTCTCATCTTTTCGATTTCCTCCTCACTTAATCCAGAACTAGCCTCTATTCGAATATTTTGCTCTTTGCCAGTACCTTTATCTTTAGCACTTACATTCAATATACCATTAGCATCAATATCAAAAGTTACTTCAATTTGAGGTACTCCTCTTGGTGCGGGTGGCATTCCGTCTAAGTGAAATTTACCAATCGTACGATTGTCTTTTGCCATGCTTCTCTCACCCTGAAGAACGTGAATTTCAACACTAGGTTGGTTATCTGCTGCTGTAGAGAACACTTGAGATTTTTTAGATGGTATTGTGGTATTGGACTCAATTAACGTTGTGAATACTCCTCCCATGGTCTCAATTCCAAGCGACAATGGAGTAACGTCTAATAGAAGTACATCTTTCACTTCTCCTGTCAATACTCCACCCTGAATTGCTGCACCAATGGCAACAACCTCATCAGGATTCACTCCTTTTGATGGTGTTTTGCCAAAGAACTTTTGAACTTCTTCTTGGATTCTTGGAATACGTGTACTCCCTCCAACCAAAATGACTTCATCAATATCTGATGGAGAATAGCCCGCATCTTTCAATGCTTGCTTACAAGGCTCCATACTTCTGCGAATAAGTTCGTCTGCAAGTTGCTCAAACTTTGCTCTACTAAAAGATCTGACCAAGTGTTTTGGACCACTATCTGTAGCTGTTACGTAGGGTAAGTTGATTTCTGTCTGTGTTGAACTAGATAATTCAATTTTTGCTTTTTCTGCTGCTTCTTTTAAACGCTGAAGAGCCATTGGGTCTTTTCGAAGATCCATATTCTCGTCAGCCATAAATTCTTCAGCTAACCAATCAATAATTACTCGGTCAAAATCATCTCCACCAAGGTGAGTGTCTCCATTCGTTGATTTCACCTCAAATACTCCGTCTCCCAATTCAAGGATAGAAATATCAAAGGTACCTCCACCTAAATCATATACTGCGATTTTTTGATCTACATCTTTCTTGTCAAGACCGTATGCTAACGCGGCTGCAGTTGGTTCGTTCACAACTCGCTCTACTTTCAAACCTGCAATTTCTCCAGCTTCTTTAGTAGCCTGTCTTTGACT
>JAKMFK010000270.1 GCA_022425465.1 Bacteroidia bacterium
CCAATGGACTGTAAGTCCGTGCGGGTTCAAGTCCCGCCTTCAGTACAAAAGAGGTTAATCTTTAAGATTAACCTCTTTTTTTATTTTTTCTATTTACTCTCGCATATTACTATTACTGTTAGAAATACATTAATCGGTTTTGCTCTCGAGTTATAATTTTTTATTTTTGATTTATTAACCTATTTAACAATGCGTTACCTTATTTTACCTTTCTTACTGCTAAATATATCAAGTTACAGTCAAATCATTTCTAAACAAGTCATTGGTTCAGCAGGTACTAGTTTTAAAAATGGGAATAGTAAACTTAGCTATACCGCTGGCGAAGTCGTCAGGGGTACTATGCAAGATGAAGATGTTAATTATCAATTGGGTAATGGCTATCACCCTTCTTTAAACTTATTGACCCTAAATATAGAAACACCTGAATTACAATTACAAGCAAAAGTTTTTCCAAACCCTACAAAAGAGATTATTTATATTACCCATCCTACAGAACAATTCTTTAAAGTCTCTATTTCAGACATAAGTGGAAAACAAATACTAAGAACAACACATCAAAAACAGCAGCCTTTAAGCCTAAAATACCTAACACCGGGTACTTACTTTGTAACAATCATTTCAAAAGATTCAAAACAGACCAACACCTATAAAATTATTAAGAAATGAAGAAGATATATTTCATTATATGTTTAGCTGTAGCTTCATTAACACAACTGCAAGCTCAAGCTCCACAGGGCTTTAATTACCAAGCAACAGTCAGAAACAGTGCTGGGGATTTAATTGTAAATACCAATGTTTATTTTAAGTTTAACATTATGCAAGGCTCACAAACAAGTCTTCCAATATTTGCTGAAGTACATTATGCTCCAACAGATGATTTAGGACATGTAAGTTTAGTTATTGGGGAAGGTACTGCTTCAACTGGAATCTTTTCAGAAATTGATTGGTCTTTAGGGAGTTATTACTTAGGCATAGAGCTTGATACCGGAAATGGCTATGTGGCTATGGGAACCTCTCAACTACTGAGCGTTCCTTATGCTTTGTTCGCAGAGAATAGTGGTAATGCTCCAACACCTAATTTAGAAGCTGTTCTTTCTGAAAACAATTCTGCTAACAATCTACAGATAAAAGACTTACAAGACCCAATTGAGGATCAAGATGCAGTAACTAAAACTTATGTTGATAATTTAGTCTTTAATTCTGAAAGTTCTTCCAGATACCAAATGGATTCCTTTTCATTTCTTACACCTTCACAGGCTATTTTTGGCTTTAATATAATCGATACTCAGACAGGTATAGTAAGGACTTACTTTAGAGATTGGAATTGGGATAATTATTCTTTTTATAGAATTACAAATACTCACCCCGAAATTAATAGTTCATCAAATGGTCGTTTTCAAGTTTCATCATGGAGTGAGTCAGTTTCAACTTATCCTTACCAAAAACTTTTTGGGTTTAACGTGATTGACACAGAGTCAGGTACAATAAAATGTTTTAGAAATATTTATCCTGGGGAAGCATTTTATGAATGTAGTACTACTAACCCCATTGACTCCACTTATGATTTTGATGGGGATGGCTTTTCAGAAAGTCAGGGAGATTGTGATGACACGAATGAAAGTATAAATCCAGAAGCATTAGAAATTTGTGATGGTATTGATAATGATTGTGATGGGCTAATTGATGAGGGGGTTTTAATTATTTTTTATCAAGATTCAGATTCTGACGGGTTTGGAAATCCTGATATATTTATTGAATCCTGTAGTTTACCAAACGGATATTCTTCTAATAATTTAGATTGTGATGACCAAAATCCACAAGTTAATCCACAAGTAACAGAAATACAGGACGGTATTGATAACGATTGTGATGGTATTATTGACGAGGCTGTATTAGCTACATTGTACACAAACACAATATTGAATATAACAATCAATTCAGCTCAGAGTGGAGGAACAATAATAGATGTTGGAGGTGGTACTGTTAGCTCAAGTGGTATTGTATGGTCTACCAGCTCGACACCAACTTTAGAGAACAACGAAGGTCAGACAACGGACGGTTCTGGTTCTGGAAGTTTTGTAAGTAGCCTAACAGCTTTAAATT
>JAKMFK010000271.1 GCA_022425465.1 Bacteroidia bacterium
ATCAATCAAAGAATTTTATAGCTCAAACAATTGAACAAACAAATTTTATTGTTCCTAGAGATGGAAAAAGTATAGCACAAATTAAAGTAGGGTCAACCCCTTATTTTCTAGCTACACAAAACAATGACAGCCTTAAAGCTTTCAAGCCAATATTCAAAGAAACTCCCATAATGATGTCTTGGAGTGCGGAAGAAACGAGCTGTTTGATTTATTATAATTCAGAAACTACCCACCGTAAATTCAAAGGAAACTTTAGTTTTCAGTCCCAGGGTACACCTACTTTTTGGATTCCAAAAAAAGCAAAAAGGGTTGAATTTTTTAATGCTAAAGGACAAAAACTGAGAACTGAAATTCTAAATGAATAAACCATTGAAGATCAAATTAGTTTTACTTACAGCTCTTGCCAGCTTTTTTACTCTATGAATTTTTACAGAACGAAATCAAATTTTGAAAAGAGCCGAGTACCAAGATCTTCTTCAAGGATTTTGGATGAGACAATGCATTGTGAATTGGACAGGTTTGATACCGAATTGCATAAAATTGGAATCTCAGTAGATGTGAATGGAGAAAGAATTTTATACCCATGATAATTGGGTGAAGCACAATCAGCCCAATTTGTGGGGATCCAATAACTATACCGACACCCTAACCCAAACTCAGGGGTGTGGGTTTTAGAAAACGGGTTTTTCTATTGGAACTGGGGGTTATGATTTGATATGTAACCCAATCTTTTTATATTAGAGGTATTATTAACCAAAAATCAATTAATATGAAAAAAACTATTATCCTATTAAGCCTATTCTTAACATTTGGAATCTCTGCACAAGAAATATTTGTGCTTCAACCAGTAAATATTGACCCTGTCGATTCAGAGAAATTTGAAATGATTGAAAAAAAATATGCAACAATAATGGCACAACAAGCCAAAGAGGATGGTGTGATAAAGAACTGGTATTTGATGAAAAAGTCTACTGGTGGTAGAGCTTCTGATAAGATACTTTATATCTGGGTTCATGTTTACGAAAATTTAAGTCAGATGAATAAGGCTGGAAACTGGTGGGAAACTAAAGATAAATTTGGAGTTCCTGCTTCAGAAATATATGATGGAGTTACCCGATATCCAGTTGGAAGTTTTATGTATAAAACTGAGAAATCATTTGACACTAACAGAGCAGGAAAGTATGTTATTTTTAATTGGGCAGCACCAACTGACATGGTTAAAGCGATTGATCTCGCTGATAAAATTTCAGATAGTTTTAAAGGTAACATGAAAAAATCAGGAATGACTTCTTGGGGGATGGCAACAAGGGTATATCCTCAAGGTGAAGAGTTTGATCCTATGTTTTTTTGGGACGGATATGAAACTCGTGAACAGGCATTAGCCCACTTAATGAATCAAGGGGTGCTTGATGTTGTCAAGCCAGAAATGTTTGCTGAATTATACGAGTTGATCCCTAAAGGATTCTCCAATAGAGTTATCATGGAAGCAGTTACTGGGACTAATTAAGCTTATTTAGATTTTTTAAGATATAGCCCTCCCAAGTGGAGGGTTTTTTATTTACACCAATGAGGACAATCCAAATCCTCTCTTATCCATTGCTGTAAAAAATATAACCTAAGATTCCCTTACGGCAAAATGGGGGTGGTTTGTTTACGGTTTTTGTGGATACGGCGGTGAGACTCTTCACTCTGTTAGAAGGTATTTTAATTTTTAAAAAAGCAAAGGTTCATCTGAGTTTTATCTGAATTAGGTGAAATTTTTAAGATAAATATTTTTACAAGAATTAAATTAACAGTTTTAATGCTTAAGTTATTTTAGATTAGTTATGCGAAAAGCTTTGCGAGCGCAAGAACCGTTTAGTTTCTGAAAACTGGCGACCCTTAAAATAATTGCCCAATAAGAACTTATCAATTACTTTTATCTGAAAAACTGCTAAAATGAAGAAAGTCTTTTTCATATTTTCTCTGGTTCCTCTTTTTTTGTTTTCTCAAGAGTGGAATGATAGGGCTAATTCTGGCGATGGGCTTGTGGGAATTTCTATAGGTTTTCTCATCGAAGGGCAAACCAAATACCACACTCCTTATTACGGTCCTCAGAGGACAGGTTTTTACAACGATGGAGCTTATCACCTCACTTTTGATATATATTACAACAAGTTTATTTTAGGAATTCAGTTCGCCGAAGAGTTTTTATATCTAGAAAAATTCGACCAAGGGGGCGTTTGGAAACCCAGGGGATTTAACAATAGCTTTTCTTCATTGACAAGATCTTACTGGATCAATTTAGGCTATAACGTCTTTTATAATTTTAATCTTAAATTAGGAGTGGGCTATAGAAGGGGACCTCAAAGACATTTAATCCACAGGGGTTCAATAGCTTCCGATGTTGCCTTTGGTTTTAACTATACCGATCCTAATAGCCCCTACAACACCCGTTCTTCTTTAAATACATTTAATGAGTTTGATTATTCCCTATCGATTACTTATCCTCTTAGAGTTTATGTAAAATTTGGACTTGTCCCTGAATTGGGATATAATGTCAAACATGGAGGGTTTTTAACAGGACTAAGTGTAATATACTGATGAAAAAAGTCGTTTTTATTTTATTGATGCTGTCGCTTTACGGTTGTTTTAATCGTTCTTTATCAGAGGATACAATTGACCTGGGCCTGATAACAGAAGAGTCCACTGACCCCGATGAAGCTCCAACCCCTAGTGGAATTATCTATTTTGAGGAAGGTGTTTGCAAATGTCCCGAAGCTTCGGAGGGTTATACCGAAGTCATCGATCAGATTACATATACAGCTGTGGACAATGCCTCAATTCGCTCCCAAATTGCAGCTAAAAATTACAAACTGTGTACCACTTTAGTCACGGAGATGGAGTCCTTATTTCTATCGAACAGTACTTTTAATGAGGATATTAATTTTTGGGACACCTCTAATGTAACCACTATGCGGCAATTGTTTCAAGGGGCAAGGGCATTCAATCAAGAACTGGGGGACTGGGACACTTCCAAGGTAACAGACATGGAAGCCATGTTTCAACAAGCAACTTCATTTAATCAAGAAATTGGCGAATGGAATACCTCCAAAGTGACTTCCATGCGTGCTATGTTCAAAGAAGCCTCTGTATTTAATCAGCCTCTTGCGAATTGGGATACCGCCAAGGTTACGGATATGGGATCCCTGTTTGAGGATGCCAGAGCATTTAATCAAGATATTGGCTCTTGGTTAACCAATCAAGTTACGGACATGAGTCATCTGTTTCGTAAAGCAATGAAATTCGACAAAGCGCTTGAAAACTGGGATACTTCCAGGGTAACTACCATGGAAGCCATGTTTCAACAGGCAATTTCATTTAATCAAGAGATTGGCAACTGGAACACCCCTAAGGTGACTTCCCTACGAGGAATGTTTTTAGAAGCAACAACATTCAATCAGGATATTGACCAATGGAACACCTCTAATGTAACCGATATGGAATCCATGTTTCAAAAAGCAGTAGCTTTTGATCAAAAAATAGATGATTGGAATACCTCTAAGGTAACGACCATGGCAAAACTGTTTCAAGAGGCTACTGTATTCAACCAAAATATAGGGAATTGGAATACATCAAGTGTGGTGAATATGAAGGCCATGTTTCAAGAAGCGCTCGCCTTTAATCAGGATATTGGAAATTGGGATACCTCCGCTGTAGTGAACATGAATTCCATGTTTTACCGAGCCCTTAGTTTTAATCAAGGTATAGGTAGTTGGGACACTTCTATGGTAATAGATATGAAAGCGATGTTTATTTATGCAGCTTCCTTTAATCAGGATATTGGAAATTGGGATACTTCTAAAGTAACGACCATGGCATCGATGTTCAATTATGCCACAGCATTTAATCAAGATATTGGTAACTGGAATACTTCTAGTTTGAAGGATATGGAGGCCATGTTTAAATATGCAACCTCATTTAATCAAGATATAGGAGATTGGAATACGTCCTTGGTGACCAATATGTATTCTATGTTTGAGCAAGCCTCCTTTTTTAACCAAAACCTATCCGATTGGGACACATCCAATGTGGTCACTATGGGAGCCATGTTTCAACAAGCCACCGCTTTCAATCAAAACATAGGAAGTTGGGACACCTCCAAAGTAGTAAGTATGGTGTCCATGTTTAATTCTGTAAGTTCATTTAATCAAGACATCAGTGGTTGGGATACCTCAAAGGTAACCAATATGGGGGCCATGTTTAAAAATGCCACCGCCTTTAATCAAAATATTGGGGTTTGGAATACTTCCAGTGCCATTAACATGTATTCCATGTTTCAAGAAGCACTAGCCTTCAATCAAGATCTTTCGGGCTGGTGCGTAAGTAATATTACTGCTGAACCTTCAGAGTTTTCGATAAA
>JAKMFK010000267.1 GCA_022425465.1 Bacteroidia bacterium
AAATTAAGGTTGATGAATCCAAAGGGAGTTTGGGCATCATTAAATTGAAACCAATTACTAAACAGGTAGCTAGAGTAGATCACAATGAATATATTAACTAGATTATTCATTAGCAATATTGTAGCTAGTAATCTTCTAGTTGCAGTTTGCCTGTCGGGGTCATTGATTAAGTTCAGGGCAGTATCACTTTCAGGGGAATCTTCGTCATTTAATTCAGCAAAGTTTTCAGGACTAAGGCTGAAAAATGCATTTTCAGAACAAGAGAAAAGTGCTGAAACTCCCAAAAAAAGCAAAATGATGAATATTCCAACTATCAAAGAAGTGATAGGAAGATTAACTTCAGCTATACACAAATATTGGAAAAGTGCATCTATATGTTGATAAGGATCGGGGTCGCTTTTCAAGGGTATACTTTTGGATTAAAAGGGTAAATCGTCATCTCCACCATCTATGATACTTTCAATAGCATCCTCATTTTGTTTAGCTACAGATTGACTTGATTCTTGGCTTGGTGGGGTTGAAGCATCATTAGAACTGCTGCTTGCTCTATCCATCATGTTCATCGTTGTTACTCTGATACGTGTGGTATACCGTTTTATGCCGTCTTTTTCCCACTCCTCTGTTTTTAACTTGCCTTCCACATATACCAATGAACCTTTCTTTAAATATTTCTCAGCTACTTTGGCGAGTCCATCCCACATCTCTAAATTATGCCATTCGGTAGTTTCTACACGATTTCCATTTCTGTCGTTATAACGCTCGTTAGTTGCTAAAGTTAGGTTAGCTACAACTCTATCTTTGTCAAGATATCTAACTTCTGGGTCTTTACCCAGATGGCCGATTAATGTTACTTTATTGATCATTGGTTTAGTCTTTTTAAATAATTCTGCGTCAAAATACTCACAGGGAAACGAGTGATCATATCTGTAAGTGGTATTTCAAATATATTGTTTTTTGAAAAAACGGGTGGTGTGTTTACGTATATTGTGTAAAAAATTGCGTCAATTTTGCGATGTGATAAAATGTGTCTCGATTCAAAGCAATCACGAATTTCGTATTTTGAGTTTTGATCAATGTAATGGTTGACAATATTGGCAATATTATCTGACGTAATATGTTCTTCAATTAACGGGAATTGGTATAAGTTTTTCCAAATTCCAGTCGTTCTTTTTTCAATGTAGGTTTGTTTTTCATAGATAAAGCAGAGATAGGTATGATTGACAGTAAGAACTTTAGTTTTACCCTTTTTAACAGGAATACTCATTACTTTTTTTGATTTTAGAGCTTCGCATTGAGTGTTGAAAATACAAGTATCACACTTTGGTTTTTTTGGTGTACAATGGATTGCTCCAAATTCCATAATGGCCTGATTAAAAAGTCCTGGATTTTTTTGATCAAATATTAGATTAAGAGCATTGGTGATTTCTTTTTTGCCAGATTTAGTGTCAATAGGCTCTTGAATAGCAAATAATCTGCTGATAAATCGAAATACGTTCCCATCAATTACAGGATAGGATTTTCCAAAGGCAAAACTAGCAATAGCAGCAGCCGTATACTCTCCAACTCCTTTCAGAGTAATTATATCTGAGTAATCGTCTGGAAATTTTCCATTGTATTTGTCTACAATAATTTTAGCCGTTTGATGCAAATTCCGTGCTCTAGAGTAATACCCCAAACCTTGCCATAACAGAAGGATATCTTGTTCGTACGCATTGGCTAAATCATATATGGTGGGAAATTGATTAATAAACCTTTCAAAATAAGGTAGTCCTTGTTGTACACGGGTTTGTTGGAGTATGATTTCAGATAGCCATATTATGTATGGATCAGCTGTATTACGCCAGGGTAGATCCCTTTTGTTTTCTTGATACCAATTGATAAGTATATTGCTTGTGTTCAAAACTTCTTCAAAAAAACGGATATTGGATTAATATTTAGTAAAAAAAACTACTTTTGTGGACTAATTTAATTTTATGTACAAATGACCAAATCAGAGGTAATTAACGAGATTTCAGAAAGAACTGGTGTAGAAAAAGCTATAGTTCTAGAAACTGTAGAATGTTTTTTCAAAGTCGTTAAAGGTTCTTTGGTAAACAATGAAAATGTTTACTTTAGAGGTTTTGGAAGTTTTGTTGTTCAAAAGAGAGCGGAAAAGGTGGCTAGAAATATTTCAAAGAATACGCAAATTACCATTCCAGCTCATAGTATTCCTAAATTTAGACCTGCAAAGACTTTTGTGGAGAAGGTTAAGAAGGGATAAAGAGTTCATTCACTAAATTAAAAATCTATTGAAAAATAATTTATCATCTTCCAATATAGCTATTATTATATTGGGAGTCTTGCTAGCCGTAGGTCTTTTTTTCTCGGGATACAAGACCGATACAAAAAATGCGGAGCAGCATTCAAATCATCATGATGAAGCCAAAACATCAGAAAGTTACGATGATGACAATGTGCCAACAAACCTAGATGAAGATATTGATTTAGCACTTGATAATATTGAAAAAGGTAAATCTAGTGGAGATATGTCTTTGGTTATGAATGAGGGCATCATGTAGCTTTTAGCTGTGACCAAAAAAGACAGTAATAATGTACGAGCAATTTACTATTTAGGCTTGTTCTCATTAGAATCTGGACAACTACAAAAAGCTGAAAAAAGATTTGAAAAATTAATATCTTTGCAGCCCCAAAATGAGGAGTATAGAAATACGCTTCAAGAAATAAGAAATCAAATAGGAAAATAAACTATAAAATATTATG
>JAKMFK010000285.1 GCA_022425465.1 Bacteroidia bacterium
GAAACGTTAAATAGGTTATCTATTAAGCTTTCCCAAGTAAATTTATCTCGTTCTGATGCTATATTTTTTGAAAATTCAGGTGCTCTTTTATGCTCATAAAAATCAAAAATGCAATCTGAAATTTCCAGGGTATCTTGCGATGTAACGTAGCCTATTTTTTGATGAGGAACTAATTCAGACAGACCTCCTACATCCGTAACAAGCATAGGTCTGTTATAATAATATGCGATCTGTGTAACCCCACTTTGAGTGGCTGTTTTATATGTTTGTGCCACCAAATCAGCAGCACTAAAATACAGACTGACATCTGAATCCTCTATGTAATGATTTGCAAGAATAACATGATTTCTTAATTCTAAATCATCAATTAATTGTTCGTAGACTTGAGGACTATCATAGTATTCCCCTGCGATAATTAATTGTAAATTTTTCTCTTTTAATCGTTGATCCGAAAACGCTTTTAGGAGAGTATCTAGGCCTTTGTATTTTCTGATAAAACCAAAGAATAAAACATAATTTTTTTCTACATCCAACCCCAACTTCTTCTTTGCTTGAACTGGATCAACTTGTTCCCCAAAATTTTCATACATAGGGTGCGGATTAAAAATGGCTGGTTTAGTAATTTTAAATGATTGAAGATCATTAAGAACAGACTTACTCATAGTCAAAAATGCATCACATGATTTCAAAAAATACGAGGTTAACAGTCGATCTCCAGCTCTTTTTTCATGAGGAATGATATTGTCTGTTATAGCAACTATTTTGGTATGGTTGTTTCCTCGAATCATTCTGCCTAAAGTTCCTAAAGATGGTCCCATAAACGGCATCCAAAATCTAAAAATCACCAAGTCTGGTTTTTCGTTTTTTATCTTTCTTCCTAGAAGAATCCAGTTTATTGGGTTAATCGAATTAAGACTTACCTCAATATCTAAATTGTCTGGGGGTAATGAGTTGGACAGCTGAGTCTTCCCTGGAAAAAGAAAGTTAGGATATTGAAGGCTAAATGTGATTATTTTAACCTGATGACCTTGGTTTTGAAGTTTCAAGGCAAGCAATTCATTATAGGATGATAGTCCACCCCTTAGTGGATAAGCCGGACCAATTATGGTGATTTGCTTACTCAAAGCCTAATCGTTCTGAGATCTCATATTTATTTCGATTGGGAGCGTTTCTACTCAACATTTCAGCTAAAAATCCACCCATAAAAAGCTGAGTTCCAACTATCAACATGACCAAAGCAATGTAAAATAATGGATTGTCTGTAACCAACGATTGTCGTAATCCAGAACTTATGGCAATGAGTTTATCAATGAGTACATAAGCCGTAAGGAAAAACCCAACCAAAAAGGCAAAAGCTCCCCAAAGACCAAAAAAATGCATGGGTCTCTTTCCAAACTTAGAAACAAACATAATACTCATTAAATCTAAAGGTCCTCTTATGAATCTACTTAGGCCAAACTTCGTTTCACCGTACTTTCTAGATTGATGAGCTACTACTTTTTCTCCGATACGTTTATACCCTGCACGATGAGCCATTACAGGTATATAGCGATGCATCTCACCGTATACTTCAATACTTTTTACCACCTCATTTCTGTATGCTTTCAAACCACAATTAAAATCGTGAAGATAAATCCCACTCATTTTTCGTGTAGCCCAATTGTACAGTTTTGTGGGTATCGTTTTAGTAATGGGGTCAAATCTCTTTTTTTTCCAACCGCTAATCAGGTCATAATTATCCTCCCAAAGCATGGCATGCATAACAGGAAGTTCATCTGGACTATCTTGAAGATCTGCATCCATTGTAAATACACTATCTCCTTTGGCTAGGGCAAACCCTTCATTCAAAGCTGCCGATTTTCCGTAATTCCTTCTAAATCTTAATCCTCTAACTTCAGAATTATTCGCTTTTAAAGCGTTAATAATATTCCAAGATTCATCTGTCGACCCATCATCAATAAAAATAATCTCATAAGATAGATTCTTTTCATCAAGCACACGCTTAATCCAGGCGTGTAACTCTGGCAAAGATTCTGCCTCATTGAGTAAAGGTATTACTATTGATAAATTCAAATTAAACGAGTTCTTCTTCTGTCTTTTTATCTTTTTGAACTGCACCGATGATCAAGGCAAGTATGGCATACCAAACTAATCCTTTCCCCGTATTCATCATAGCTCCTACTAACCCCTTTGGTTGATCAGCATATGCTTCATTTGCTTTTTCCATTGCCTCGTCAATATCATCTTGAGAAGCTCCCATGTCAGTCATTAACGACTCGGTCGTATTCATAGTCTCTTCAAATATGGACTGCTCCCAAGTTGAGTCAATCAAAGTCATAAAAATGGCATTAAAACCCAATACAATTAATGAGGATACAACTCCGGTAAAAAATGCTGCATTAAACGCATTCCCAAATGTGTACGGGGTAAAATTTACTTTAGTATTTTTCGCTCCTAAAATCATAAAAACAATTGGAAGAGCTAATAAATTAACAACTAGTGCCGTTATCCATCCAGTAGGTTTAGCGAAATAAAGCGGATCAAAAGCATAGATTCCTAAAAAAATCACAATAGTGATAATTCCCATTCGTACGCCTTGATCAATAGAGGGTTTATATAATTTTATCATAATAATTTTAATACAATTTTACGCAGTTATTGTTAAACACCCCTACTACTTTCCCTTTTTGTCCCTTTTCCCACTCATGTGTGTTTGATGATTTTGAGGTATTATTTGAGGGGTTTAGATTCCACTTTTTAGAAGCATCAAAAATCGTCAAATTTGCCTGAGCTCCGTCTTCAATCTGATTCATTGATTGGTTGAGTATTGAGCTAGGACCTTGAGTAAGACATGACACAAAAGTATCTAATGGAATATCTTGAGATAGATACTTTGTATACCAGCTAAATACAAATTGTTGACTCAACACACCCGTTTCAGCATAATCGAATTCTACCGCTTTAGCTTCTAGATTTTGTGGACTATGATTGCTCGATATTGCATCTATTGTGCCATCTAAAACTCCTTGAACCAATGCAATTCTATCGGACTCTGAACGGAGAGGGGGATATACTTTAAAATTTTCATCAAACTGAAGTAATTCCTCATCAGTAAAGCATAAATTAAAAATAGAGACATCACAAGTAACTTGCTGACCAGAATCTTTTGCTTTTCGGATAATTTCAACAGATTCAGCTGTAGAAATACAACTAAAATGTATGCTTGTATCGCAGTATTTGGCAACTTCAAGCTGTTCATTCAAACTGACATACTCAGAAATTGATGGTGACATTTTTAGTCCAGTAGCAACCGTTACACTACTCTCATGCACAACACCTCCATGCTCCAATGATTTATCAGAAGGATGTGACAATATAATCCCATTAAAAGGCTTGGTATATAGCAATGCTTTTTTGAGAAGACCATTGGAAACCTCCTCATCACCATTGGTAAATGCAACAGCTCCAGATTCATACATATCGTACATCTCCGCCAAATCATTTTTATTATTGGGGTCTTCAATTACCCCAGTTGGCATAACAGTAACCAAGTGATCTTTAGATGAATTAATCAAATAAGACACAGCGGATTTATCTGCTATTTTGGGGTTACTATTCGGAAGCGGAAGTATCGATGTGAATCCACCAAATGCTGCTGTATCAAGTAGATTAGCCATCGAATCTTTGTGCTCATTCCCAGGATCTGTTAATCCGACTCTCATATCTATCCATCCAGAACTCACATACAAATCATCTCCCGATATCACCTCCGCATCACTATCAGAAATAGCTTTGGCAATCTTTTCAATTATGCCGTTCTTAATTAGTATATCAACTTTCGAATGATGATGTGAGTTTTCTTTTTGAATTAAGGTTGCTTGACGTATAATGTAAGGCATGGACACTTTAAGCTATGATTTTAAAAATCTTAACAAAAGTATCTCTATCAGAAGAAATATCAAACATAGTAAAATAAAGACTTTCCACAAGTGACTTCCGTTTTGCATGTCTTGGGTCGATTTTAAAACAGATGCTATGCTATTTTCATTCATTGTAAATTGTGCATCTGAAAAAATCTTTTGTAAAGTTTTACCATCCAAATAGTTTTGATGAGACTCCTTTCGTGAATAATTTAAAGCTAGTTTAGCATGTGGCAAATCTTCAGAATCAGTAACAGAATAAATCCCAGATTTAGACAGCTCATCATTTAACCAAATTCTACTCCCCGAACTGTGTTTGTAAGATTCTGTTACAATATCTATATCTCCTTTTTTCAAATGTATGATCCCGGTAATATCCGGCAAATAAATTGGATCTATAGAATTGATTTGTGATGCAATTGTTTGTGTTTTTCTTTTACTAAAAGCAATCTTCAATTGCGTAATAACAAAAAGTTCACTTGCAGTGTAATTCTGGTTTGAGTCAAGGGGAACAGTGGACTGATATACTGAGCCTGAACCTAAATTAGTCCTTGTTAAAATCTCACTGCCATCTTTTAAAAACAAAATTTTATCAGACTGGGGACCTGAATTCAAACCAAAACATGACTGAATTTGAGGTAAAAACAAATTAGTTGGAATCTGTTTGTATGCACCCTTGTAAAAAGTACCAGCAATACTCGAGGGAGACACACTAACCTCTTTATCTTCTTGTGTTTGATAATTAGAAATACCCAACTCACGAAATAAGGGAGAGAATTCATCTTTGTTCCTACTTGGAACAACAGAAAGTATTCCACCATCAAATACAAATTTCTTCAACTGTGTGACCAACCCCGAGCTCATTTGAGGCAATTGATTCAGAATAATACAATCGAAAGAATTTAGACTAGAATAATCCAACTCATCCACGTCAGAATGAATAAAATTGAATACTGAATCTTTCCCAAATATTTTCAAAAACTCGTCAGATTGCCCTCCCAATTCAAGGACTTTGATTGATGGGTTAATCAAGATTGAGAAGTAATATGTGTTATCAAAAACAATCGGTACATCTGTGACGCTTAGCTCCCCGCCTATCCATCCTGCATTGTTATTAATAAAACTCATTGGAATATCCTTGTAGGATGCAGATGGAATATTTATGCTTTTCACCAATCGTTGAACTCCATCTATCTGAAGAGACAACTTGGATGACATTGCATTATTTTGTCCATAATTACGAATTCGGACCATAATCTCAATGGGTTTTTGAGATTGAATCGTAGGCTTCATTAACCATACGGAATCAATTACTAGATTGTTTTCTAAATTAGGTAATACGGGACAAGCATAAATGTGATAACTACTATCCAAACTAAAATCAATTACCCCTTTCTGTTGCTGAAAATCGCTAATTAAAAAAGAATAATTGTGACCATAAGAATCAGATTTATACTTGGATTCTATCTTTTTTACAACACCATTTAAATTATTAGGCCTATGATCAACATCCATTTCATCAATCAGCCTCAAT
Source organism: Bacteroidia bacterium (assembly GCA_022425465.1). Lineage (GTDB taxonomy): Bacteria > Bacteroidota > Bacteroidia > NS11-12g > UBA9320 > UBA9320. The sequence continues at coordinate 5,455 of JAKMFK010000285.1, forward strand.
GCATTAGTTGCCGTATATGTTTTATTGCTTGAAAAACTCAAGCTATTTTCAATAATCTGAATTTCAAAATTTTTGGGTAGATTTCTGATGATTTGACGAGCTTTATTCTTTCCATTCTCAAATAACTGACCATTTTCACCTTCCGCAAGCATACTTTGAGAATTATCAATATAAATACTGACTAGTTTACGACTAAATAAACCACTTTGATTAGGAAAATAAGGCAAAGCGAAGGCTAATATTAGTGATGATAATGCCATCAATCTGGATAATAAGATTAGCCACTTTTTAAGTTGTTTGGTTTTACGACTTTGGGTCTCAATTTCTTTGAGCATACTTACGTTGCTAAAGACCACTTTTTTGTACCGCCTAAAATTAAAAAGGTGAATGATAAGAGGAATTATCAAAAGCAATAAAGCCCACAAAAATTGAGGAATTAAAAAATTCATTTAATCTATGCGAATTTAGTAACCCTATTGAACAATTTCAGCACAAAAAATGACATGACCTAAAAATTACCGAATATTCATCTGCTCATTACCCATAATGAAATTGTATGTTTGTTGTGTCAATTTGAAACTTTCTATCGTCATAGTCAATTACAATGTAAAGCACTTCCTAGAGCAGTGTCTTAAATCTGTTTATCAAGCAATTCAAAATATTGAAGCGGAAGTATTTGTGGTAGACAACAACTCAATAGACGGTTCTCAAGATATGGTTCGCTCCTCATTCACTGATGTAAAGCTAATTGCTAACTCAAAAAATACTGGTTTTAGCACTGCAAATAACCAAGCGATAAAGGAATCCAAAGGAGAATATGTTTTGCTTCTCAATCCAGATACAGTTGTACCTGAAAACTGTTTCCAAGCCCTTCTTGAATTTGCCGTCAAAACACCCGACCTAGGTGGATGTGGAATACCCATGTATGACGGACAAGGAAATTACCTGCCTGAAAGTAAACGAGGTCTTCCTACTCCAGAAGTCGCTTTTTATAAGATGATTGGATTGAATAAACTCTTTCCAAAATCTAAAAAATTCGGAAAATATCACCTTGGTTATCTAGCTCCTGATCAAAATCATGAAGTTGAGATTTTAGCTGGTGCATTTATGTTAATCCGTAAAAATGTTTTAGATAAAATTGGCTTGTTAGATGAGACCTTTTTTATGTATGGTGAGGATATTGATTTAAGCTATCGTATCACGAAAGCCGGTTGGAAAAACTATTATTTTGCAGGCTCACGAATCATTCACTATAAAGGTGAAAGTACGAAAAAGCTCAGCACCAACTATGTAAAAGTATTTTACAAGGCTATGGTCATTTTCGCAGAGAAACATTACGCTGGAAGCAACCAAAAATTATTCAAACTCTTTATAAACATGGCCATTTATGGACGTGCTAGTCTCAGTCTGGTAAGCAACCTCATTCAACGATTTTGGATGGTTACATTAGAGTCCATTCTCCTATTTGGTAGTTTATATCTACTTAAGGAATATTGGGAAGAGCACATCAAGGGAATCACTGCTTACCCCAAAGAAATGCTCACCATCCACCTACCCTACTACACACTAATTTGGCTTTTAAGCATGGGTTTTAATGGGTCATATCAAGCTCCTTTTAATTTCAGTAAACTAATCCGAAGTATTCTCATGGGTACATTAATCATTCTAATGATTTATGGTTTACTCCCCAATCACTTACATTTTAGTAGAGGGATTATCCTATTTGGTACCTTGGTGGTAACTGCAGTCTTGTTTTCATGGAGATCACTTTACCATCTTTTGAAGTATAAAACACCTGACTTTTCTCAAAAATCGAATATAAAAAGTGTTTTAATTGGCAGTGAAAAAAAGTGGAGTGAACTATCCGAGATACTAAGTAGTTACCAAAAAAATTACCAACAAATTGGCTTTATATCTGACAAAAAAAGTGATTCACCTCATTGGTTGGGTACTCGAAAACAACTCAAAGAAATCATCCATATCTATGGTGTTAATGAATTGATTTTTAGCAACGAGACGGTGAGTACAAAATACACGATTCAAATCATGAATGAATTAGGTCCAAACATCAATTATTTTACCATACCATCAGCTAGTAATTTTGTAATTGGAAGTCAATCAAAAAACTCCAATGGACTATACTTTGGTCAGCAAATCGAACTGAATTTAAGCAGAAATGAATACCGGTCTCAAAAGCGATTTTTTGATATTTTCACATCTCTCATCTTGATATTAATATCCCCATTCTTGATTTTATTTAAGAAGACTAGAGATAAATTGACTCATTCAATAGCAGTTTTATTCGGCAAAAAAACCTGGGTAGGATACGCTTCAAAAAGCAAGGACCTACCAACTATCAAGCCAGGTGTTTACACAACAGACTATCAGTTAAAAGATAAAAGTAGTTCCTTCCAAAAGAATTTAGACCTACTATATGCTAAAAATTACTCCGTTTATACGGATTTAAGAATCTTTTTATCCTGCTAACAATCCCTTAACCATATCGGCAATCAACTTGCCATCAGCCTTCCCTTTTAGCTTGCCATTAGCCATTCCCATGACCTTACCCATATCTTTCATACTAGTAGCCCCCAATTGTGAAATGATTGATTTTACCTCATTCTCGATTTCTTCAGGACTAAGTTGAGCTGGAAGAAATTTTTCAATTACAGATAATTCTTCCTCTTCTATTTTGGAGAGATCAGACCTCCCTTGTTCATTAAAAATCCGAATAGAATCCTTGCGTTGTTTTGCCATTTTGACAAGAGCTTCCATCTCATCCTTCTCAGTAACTTCTCCTCCTCCTTCTTGGGTTTGAAGTAATAGCAATGCAGCTTTAATTGCTCTCAAACCACGAAGCGTACTTTGGTCTTTCGCTTTCATCGCCTGCTTCATTTGGTCATTGATTTGTTCAGACAAACTCATGGAGCAAATTTAATGAGAAATAAGGAGGTATTAAATTTTTAAATGAAGATCAATTGAGGCTTTAATCTACAAATGGTAGTTTAACTACTTTGGCCTTAATCTTGTTTTTTCGAATCTGAATGTAAAATTCTTCACCAATACTTGAGTTTGATGATGAAACATATCCCATTCCAATTGCTTTTCCGAGACTTGGGCTTTGCGTACCACTTGTTACCTCTCCAATACAATTTTCGTTCATATCATAAATGGAATAATGTTGCCTGGGAATTCCCCTCTCCAACATCTCAAAACCCACCAGTTTTTTTTCTGGCCCATTGTCTTTGAGGTTTTTATGGTAATCTTGATTGTTAAATGGCTCACTAAATTTTGTAATCCAACCTAAACCTGCCTCAATTGGGGAAGTCTCATCATTGATATCATTACCATATAAACAATACCCTTTCTCTAATCTAAGGGTATCTCTAGCTCCCAAACCACAGGGCACAATATCAAATTCCTCTCCAGCACTCATGATGGCATCCCATATCATTTCAGCTTCATGATTCCAAACATACAATTCGAAACCACCAGATCCTGTATAACCCGTGTTACTGATTACAACATCATCACTA
>JAKMFK010000008.1 GCA_022425465.1 Bacteroidia bacterium
AACTTATATTACCACCACTACATATTGTATTATCATTTGCAACTCCATCTGTCTCAGCTGCACTTATAGTTAAAGTTCTATTATCTACTGTTATCGTTACCTGGTCAGACTGACCGTCACAACTAACGCCTGAACCCGTTACTGTAGCATAAGCAGTACGCCGTATTATTGTTGTCTGAGTGACATTAACCGTACCCGCTGCTAAGTTGGGACCCGTTTCGCCTGCAACACGAGCAAAGGTTGCTCCACCATTTATAGAGTAGTCCCACTCATAAATAATATCATCACTACTAGTACCCGCTGTACCACCAAGTGCTCCATCACCTCCAATGAAAGGCTGAGTATCTGTTGGACATATAGTCACAGTATCTCCCTCTCCAGTTGCATTACCATCACGAGGAACACTAGTATCTACCTCTATACTTCCCGGAGTAGTACTATCAGGAACAGTTATTAATATCTCTTCTTCATCAGTACATCCAGCAGCATTGGTAATAATTACGGTAACTGTATCAGTAGAAGTAATTGCATTAGTAGTTAAAATTCTATTAACCCCATCCTGAACTTGAACACCTCCAATAAGAAATTCATAATTGCTATAGCCAGCAGGGGCTGATGTAAGAGTTATGCTATCTCCGCTACAAATTGTATCACTAGGTGCATCGCTTGATAAAGAAGCAACCGGGGATGTGCCAAAAAAATCAACACCAATCACAATGTCATCAGTAAATGTACATCCTCCAATCGTAGCTGTAACTGTTATAATATCTCCATCATCAATTTGACCAGCTGTTGTAGTTGCAGTTCTACTTAAAACTCTGTTTGCAGAAGGACCAACAGTATTGCCATCCCAAGTAAACGTATAATTTGTGGCACCCGAAGCAGCTGTTATATTAATTGTCTGACCTTCACAAAATAAATCATTTGTTACACCAGTTTGTAAATCTGGATCGAAGTCAGTTCCCACATTAACAGTAAGGATATTGGAAGAAATATTTCCACACGATACAGCTTCATCAAAAATACCGTCAGCATCAGTATCTATCCACGTAAACGCAATTCTTCTAAAACTTGTTGTTGTTGTATATACCGTTGCTCCATCATCGTAATCAGCTGAAGTTTCTCCAGTAATATCACCCCAATTAATACCATCTGTTGAAGATTGCCATTGATAGCCTATACTATCTGAACCAGTTGCAACAGCTGAAGCATCTACTGGTGCTGCACCGTCACCATTTAGGAGTGATATAGTATCGCCATAACAAATCGAAGAATCGCCACCAGCAGAAAATCTAATCTCTCCTGGATCTGTAAGCGTTAAAACTTCAAACGTTTCAGATACATCAATGTAACATCCAGATGCATTAGACACCCTAGCAATAACAACATCACCATCGGTGAGTCTTGTAGTAGTAAATACATTTGCTACTACCTCACCTGGTAAAGCTGGATTTCCAGTATTGTTTATGTAAAATGCGTAGGATGCACCTCCAGTTGCAGTAATTGCAACCGAGTCTCCATCACAAATTATATTACCAGGTGCATTTGTAGATAAAGTTGGATTTAATCCAACTTCATCTATCACTAATACAATTGTTTCTGAATTAATACAACCGAAATTGTCAGTAACTTCAACAGTAATATTATCACCGTTTTCCAAGATATCAGGTGAAGCAGCAAGATTTCTTGTCCCCCCTGTTTCAATAGTGTATTGTTCACTTGCACTATCTTGTTGAGAAATACCATTTACAAAAAACTCATAATTGGCAGCACCACTATTGGCTGAAACTACAACAGTCTCATCTTGGCAAAATGTATTTAATGGGTCCGTTGTTGATAATCCGATTGTAAATTCAGGTCTAACGTTGATAACAATTACATCAGTTCCCTCCAACTTACATTCTTTAGTTCCAGGTGAAACTATTACATTTCTTCTGTAATAAGTTGTTGCAGAAAGGGCAGGTGGATCATAATTTTCATTTACTGCACCGTCAATATCACTCCAAGTTGTCCCGTCTGGTGAATTTTGCCATTGATATTCTGGTGACCCATCTGAAACTGTTGCTGTTGCTGTGCCTGCAATTACACCATCTCCACCGATCAAACCTGGATCTTCTCCGTCGCAGATATCACTGTCAAGTGGGTCATCAAGGGCTATAGTTCCATCGTTGGTTACCTCAAGTTTTTGAAAAGTTATTTCTTGTTCATCTGAGCACCCACTTGCATTAGTGACTATAATTTTTACTGTGTCTCCATCATTAAGTGCGGATGTAAAAGAAGATAATGTTGCTCCAGATTGAGGTGTACCATTAATTAGCCATTGATATGATGGACCTCCAGTTGCTGTAAATGTTATTAGTTCTCCATCACAAAAATACCCCTCAGGTGCAGTAGAAGTTAATGTCGCAATCGGAGGATTATTCACAGAAACGGTGATAGATTCAGAAGTAGCATCTGTAAGACAACCATTCGAATCAATCATTTGTATAGTAACAACATCGCCATCAGCAATAGCGTTGGATCCAATTGTTGATGAGGTAAATGTATTATTTCCGTAAGCGGTTTGTTTTACGTCCCCATTAACAAGAAATGTATATGTTGCAGTTGCAGAGTTTGGTGAAATTTCAAATGCTATAGATTCTCCCTGACAAAGAGTACTTGTCGCTACACCTGAAACATAGCTTTCTAAAGATGGTGTTACAGGGGTGTAAACATCTATATCCAATAAATTAAATACATCATTTGAAGTATCAGTATCACCGGGAACAGTTAAACTAACCGTTAATGAATAAATACCAGGTACTGACAAATCAATTGCAGCTGGTCCACCAACAAAGTTGTCAGGGTATCTAATTGTTAAAACTCCCGAGCCAGGTACTGCAGCTACTGCTGGATCAATTTGAGGTGAAAATAATAGGGTAGGGTTAGGACCATTAACAAAAACATTTATCAATCTATTGTCAATAACCTCTGGAGCCGCAGTGTTATTTGTAAATGTTATATCAAAAGATACAGAATCATCAGGACATAGTGGCTCCCCCCCTACAATTGCAACATTTGTGACTGCTATATCCTGTGAGAGGACATAAAGTGGAAATAATATAAAAAAAAGAAATATTTTTTTCAATCCAAATCGCATTAAATAATAAACGCACAAATGGCGCCAGTATTGCATGATTTGTAAACAAATTTAGTTATATTTTTGATTGTTTTCGCAGGAAATGAACAGGTTATTAACATTTTTATAAACTAAGATGTTTTTAAATGGATTGATATCTATAAGAAATTCATTTTCTTCATCCATTCATCGTTATATATTTTACCAATATACCTGCTCCCTGAATCATGTAGTAAAACCACTATAACATCCTCTTTTTTAAAGTTTTTTCTGAGCTGTAAAAGCCCTTTGATTGCGGCTCCACACGAATTCCCTGCAAAAATACCCTCCTCTCTAGCAAGTTTTCTTGTAAAGATAGCAGCATCCTTGTCCGTTACTTTTTCAAAATGATCAATTATTGAAAAGTCTACATTTTGAGGTAAAATATCTTCACCAATTCCTTCTGTCACGTATGGGTAGATTTCCTTTTTGTCAAATATACCTGTTTCATGATATTTCTTAAAAACTGATCCGTAGGTATCAATTCCCCAAATCTTAATTTTTGGATTTTGATCTTTTAAAAACTTTCCTACTCCAGAAATTGTGCCTCCAGTTCCTACCCCAACTACAAAATGGGTGATTTTACCTTGAGTCTGTTCCCAGATTTCGGGCCCTGTAGTTTCGTAATGTGCTTTTGTATTCGATGGGTTGTCATATTGATTAACATACCAGGCATTGGGGGTTTCATCGGCAATACGTTTAGAGGTACTATAATACGATCGCGGATCTTCTGGAGCCACATCTGTAGGGCAAACAATAACCTCAGCCCCTACTGCTCTTAATACATCAAATTTTTCTTTAGACTGTTTGTCTGTGGATACACAAATGAGCTTATACCCTTTTACTATGGCAGCTAAAGCTAGTCCCATACCAGTGTTTCCTGATGTTCCTTCAACTATAATACCACCAGGTTTTAATAAACCTGTAGATTCTGCATCCTCCACCATTTTTAGTGCCATTCGATCTTTTACAGAATTCCCAGGATTGAAACTTTCTACCTTTGCCATTACCAAAGCATCAATTTCTGAGGTGATATTGTTGAGTTTTATCAGCGGGGTATTTCCTATAGTTTCAAGTATATTTTTTGCGTAGTGCATAAAATTATTTTTGATTCAAAGATACTTGAATATTGAGGAAACAAATAACATTTAAAAAATCAATTTTATCGAGATCGAAGTACTTGTGAGGGAGCAATTTTTAAAATGATTTTTGATGGAATCCATAAGAGAAGTGTGGCTAAAAACAAAAACAACAAATTTAAATAAAGGACTTCATACCAAGCAATGGAAACCGGGGCAATACTCACAAAATAAGTTTGAGGGTCTAGTGTAATCCACCCCCATTGTTGTTGGCTGAAAAAAATCATTAATCCAATTAAATTTCCAATAATTAGTCCTCTAGACATAATGGCTACACCATTGTAGAGAAAAATCTTTTGTATCATCGAATGGGTGGCTCCTAAAGTTTTCAACAGCCCAACCATTCGAGACCGTTCTAAAATTAAAACCAAAAGTGCTGTGGCCATATTGATTACTCCAACTAAAATCATTACCGCTAAAATGATAAGTACATTAAAATCAAATAATGAAATCCATTGAAAGATACTTGAATAACGATCAGATATTGCAATACTATT
>JAKMFK010000009.1 GCA_022425465.1 Bacteroidia bacterium
AGCCACATGGGAATCAACACGCTGAAATGGACGCACCCTGAACGAAATAATTTATTTTCTAGTCGATTACATTTTACCCATCAATTATTATTGGCTCGTAAATTCTCCAAAAACTTCAGTGCTCAAATAACTCCAACGCTTACCCATCTCAATATTGTGAAAAACAGCGATTTGTCTAATGATGTTTTTTCTGTTGGAATAGGAGCTCGTCAAAAACTATTTACGCGAGTTTCTGTTAATTTAGAGTACTATTATGTTTTCCCTGATCAACTTAAGAGCAATAGCTCTAATGCATTATCTATGGGTTTTGACATTGAAACTGGAGGCCATGTCTTCCAACTTTTCTTTACTAACGCATACTCCCCTTTTGAAAAAGGATTCATAACAGACACTAAAGGTAAATGGATCGATGGAGACGTTCGATTCGGGTTTAACATTGCTAGAATATTTGATTTTTAATATATTTGAAAGGACTTCATCAATGAAAACATTTTCATTCACATATCATATTCTAAAGACTAAAGCAAAAGCCATAGTAGTCTTTTTAATGCTGTTTATGGGTGTTTTCTCAGCCGATGCTTCGCATGTTGTTGGAGGTGAATTATATTACAATCGTGTTCTAAATCAGTTTGGTAATGTTAGATATGAAATCGTATTTAAAATTTATTTTGATTGTCAGAATGCTAATCCTGGAACAATTGATCGGGATGGTAACCTAGCCTACATTGGTGTTTTTGATGCTGTAACAAATGCAAGAAAACAAACCATTTCGCTAAACAATGGTGTAAGAAAAGTCGTCAATTCGGTAAACTATGAATGCGTTAAAGAACCTTCTGGTGTTTGTGTAGTACAGTACACCTATAAAAGAACTGTATTTCTTGATCCAGGAACAAATGGGCTCATCCTTTCTCACCAACTTTGTTGCAGAAATGCGATCACAGATAATGTAAACGATGCTGGGAATACAGGTTCAACTTATTGGAGTTATATCCCCCCGTCAAATACCAATAATTCTAGTCCAAGGTTTAAAAATGTACCCCCAACCTATGTGTGCATCAACGCACCTTTGACATTAGACTATAGTGCTGAAGATCCTGATGGTGATTCTTTGGTATATGAATTTTATACTCCTTTTTTAGGTGGATCAGCTACAGATCCAAAACCAGAAAATCCGAGCCCTCCACCATATGCTTTATTGACATGGAATCCTTCTTTTTCTTCCAATAATCAAATAACAGGAAATCCATCTAGCTTCATCAATAGGCAAACAGGAGAATACACGCTCACTCCCACGGCAAAAGGGACTTATGCCGTTGGTGTACGAGTACTTGAATATCGAAATGGGAACCTTCTTGGTTCCACATTGAGCGATTATCAGTTTACAGTTATTGATTGTCAATTTGATGTTATTGCTAATTTCAATATTCCAGGAGGAACTGCAGTTGGCGGATCATATGCATTCGAGTGTGGTGATACTGCTCGTTTCAACAATATCAGCAACTGGAATAAAATAAAGACACCCAAGGTGAAGTTCTTTTGGGATTTTGGAGATCCAACAACCAATGATGACACGCTCACAACCTTTGACCTTAACGAAAAAGTAGAATATATTTATCCTGGAAATGGGAATTACACTGTAACCTTAACCATCATCTCCTCAATATGTAACGATACCTACAAGTACGGTGTTAGAATTCGATCTACCAGAGATGTTGACCTTGGTCCTGACCGTGTTTTTTGTGAGGACTTTTCAATTCTTCTTGACACAAAAGCATCAGATGCCATAACTGTCGATTGGAACACCGGAGCCAAAGGAAGTCGAATAACTGTCAGTGATACTGGAACATATATACCTACGGTATCCTATGGTAAATGCTTATACAAAGACACTATTCAACTGAAGTATGATAAGGTACCCACATTAAAATTACCAAAAGACACTTTAGAATGTGATACCTTGATTGACATTCTCCTAGATGCTGGTATTCCTGGACTAAATTACAGTTGGAATACTAATCCTCCAACATTTAACCGAACACTTAGAGTAAATACATCCGGCAATTATATAATTACAGCAAGTAACCTTAATTGTACCATTAAAGATACAATACGAGTTTGGCAAGCGACTCATCCCAAAGTGGCAGATGCGTTTTATTGTGATGAATTCAATCATTTAGTTGACCTATCAGGTATAGAAGAAGCCGAATATTTATGGGATAATGGTAGCTCCACTTCAGTTGTGACTTACATAAGTCCTGGTAAGCGTTGGATTCAATTAACTCAAAGACACTGCATTAACTCCGACACGTTCATCGTCGACAATTCTGGTGTTGATCTTGAATTGGGTGATGACCAACATTTTTGTGATTTTATAACTGCTACATTAGATGCTGGTTCTGATGCAATAAAATATGCTTGGAATAATGGAGATACTACTCAAACCATTAATGTGAACACTCCAGGGAAGTATCGTGTTCTCGTTGAAAATGAAGATGGGTGTACCAACTCGGACTCTGTTTTAATAAGTGTTTCCAACTCTCCTACTTTCAACCTAGGTAACGATACAACCATTTGCATCAACTCCCCTACAACTATATCAGCTCCTTCTGGATTTGATGAATATTTATGGAATGATGAAAGCACAGGGCAAAGTATTACAACCATTTTAGGAGGAGTTTATAAAGTAACTGTTACAGATAATTATGGTTGTAAAGGATCGGATAGTCTATTTATAACAGTAGATGAAAATGCCCTTCCTAATGAAATGTATTTCCCTAATGCATTTACTCCAAATGGCGACAACTTAAATGAACTATTCCCATATCAAATTGATGTTGCTCAACCGGCTTATTACATCACAATATACTCACGATGGGGAGAAAAAGTGTTCGACTCAAGGACCTCATTAACTGATAATTGGGACGGAACTTACCAAGGTAAAAAAGTGCCAAATGAGACCTTCTTTTACTATGTAAACTATAGAGGTTGTGATGGCAATATTCGCAATTCTAAGGGTACTGTTAATCCCATTTATTAAATTTTACGGAACGCTTCTATATCCATTTCAAAAGTAAAGCTGTTAACTATTACTGGGCTTAAATCATACCACTTAAAAAGGTGCTGATTGGATTTCCCAACACCGGTATTTTGAATAATCTCATAATTTTTAATCTCATCCTCTGACTCAATTAGGTAGTGAATGGCTATAACCTGTTCATTTTCTTTAAATGCACTTTGAATATATTTTTCTGAGACATGAACTAGCTTTGATTGGCTTATCTCCACACCCAACTCTTCCATAAACTCCCGCTTTAAACATTCCAAGGCACCTTCTCCGTACTCTAATCCTCCTCCAGGGAATTTTGTCATCTCATATCCATCAATGTTTTCGTGGCTAAGCAATATTTTATCACTTTTAATCCAAATACCATAAACGCGTACATTAAATTTGCTCATACTTTATGACATCAATTTTAATTAAAAATGGGCTATTAATTAACGAAAATGAAAAATTCATAGCAGATATATTTATAGAAGATGATTTTATAACTGAAATTTCAAAAAATGGAATCAACCGGAAAGCTTCTAGAGTAATTGAAGCAGAAGGTAAATTTGTCATGCCAGGTATTATTGATGATCAAGTTCATTTCAGAGAACCTGGATTAACACATAAGGCTGAAATATATACTGAAGCTAAAGCTGCTGTAGCTGGAGGAACAACCTCATTTATGGAGATGCCCAATACAAAGCCTCAAGCTACTACACAATTAGAATTAGAAAAAAAATATTCTAGAGCTAAACAATGTTCTTTAGCTAATTATTCCTTTTTTATGGGTGGGACCAATGATAATTTGGAAGAAATGTTAAAAACTGATCCAAAAAATATTTGTGGGATAAAGCTATTCATGGGGAGTAGTACAGGCAATATGCTTGTCGATAATGAACAAACTCTTCGAGGCATATTTTCAAGAACTCCAATGTTAATTGCTACCCATTGTGAGGACGAAGCTACCATAAGAAAAAATACGGCTAAATTCAAAGAAAAATATGGCACCAAAATCCCATTTGAAGCACACCCAATCATTCGAAATCATAAAGCATGCTATCTATCAAGTAAAATGGCCACAGAACTTGCTAAAGAATACAATGCAAGACTTCACATATTACATATCTCTACTGAACAAGAAATTGAACTTTTTACGAATACCATTCCACTTCAAGAAAAAAAGATAACTGCTGAAGTATGCGTTCACCATTTGAGTTTCAATGACACCCATTACCCAGAAAAAAAGAGCCTGATTAAATGTAATCCAGCAATAAAATCTGAGAGAGATCAAACAGCCCTATGGCATGCTTTAAACAATGACTATTTTGACATTGTAGCTACAGACCATGCACCTCACACTTGGGACGAAAAAATGAGTGATTATCTAGATGCTCCCAGTGGACTTCCACTTGTTCAACATAGTCTTCAAATAATGCTTGAGCATTCGAAGTCAGGTAAAATAACGCTTGAAAAATTGGTGCATAAAATGTGTCATGCCCCAGCTCAATTGTTTAATATCAACAAAAGAGGTTATTTGAAAGAAGGCTATTACGCAGATATAGTCATTGTCGATCCTGAAAAATCAGAAATCGTATCAAAGAAAAACATCCACTACAAATGCGGGTGGAGCCCTTTTGAAGGCAAAGAATTTACATCTTCAATAGACCATACAATTGTATCTGGGCACCTTGCTTATTCTGAGGGTAAATTTAATGAATCAAAACTAGGGCATCGAATAACTTTCGACCAATAACATTGATATTCCGCTATCTTTGAATTTTAATTATGCAAGTTAATAAAGCAATCCAATTATTTGAAAAATCGATTCAAAAACACCTCGGTGTAAAACCGGAAGAGATTCGCTGTAAAAATGAGGGAGAATATGTCATTATTCGTGGTGAATCAACTGAGCTCTATGTGGATATTTGGCAACCTGATCAAACTAGCCAATGGCAATACTTTGATCGAAACGAAATTGCTGGGATTTTTCAAATCGTATCACCTATATGTGAATACCCTCATGATGAACATTTAGGTCAGTTTATGGAGGAATTAGCTCATCTTAACTTTCATCTTTTTTCTGCAAAATTTGTAGCCAATGCTCAGCAAAAAATTGTAAGCATACAATACAAACGTATTTTAGAAGGTCTTAATGAAACTGAGATTATTGAGCCTGTAGAGGCTGTTGGCTATTATGCAGAAAACTTAAAAGAATATCTTGCCGAAAAATACCACGTCAAAAAAATATAGTTACCGTGTAGGCAACTATTCCTTTCATTAAAACATCTATCTTAAGAATCCATGCAATGAGCAATGAAAAATATGATGACATATCATTAATTAAGGCTTGTAGCAACGGAGACCATAACGCATTTAATAAAATATATAATAAATACGCTGGACTAATGTATAGTATCTGTCTTAGATATATGAATTCACACAATGATGCTCAAGATGCACTGCAAGAAGGGTTCATCAAAGTGTTTAATAAAATATCCTCGTATTCATTCTCTGGGAGTTTTGAAGGGTGGATGAAAAAAATATTCATTCATACCAGCATTGAACTAATTCGTAAAAAAAAATACCACCAAGACATTAATAATATCAATGATTCTGAATTTACTAAAACGGCTAAAATTGATATTGGAGACTTGGATGCAAAAAAATTGATTGATGTAATTCAAGAACTGCCACAAGGATACCGAACAGTATTTAATATGTATGTAATTGATGGATATTCACATAAAGAAATAAGTAAAACACTTAACATATCTGAGAGTACCAGTAAAACTCAATTATTTAAGGCAAGGAAGCAACTTCAAATAAGATTAAAAGGATGGTTTGAATAATGAAAAGATTCAAAAACATATCTGAATTTGAAAAGCTAGTCAAAGACCAGCTTGAGAATCATAGTAGCCCTCCACCATCATCTATTATAGAAAACTTTGACTTTTCATCTTTAGAGCAATCAAGTGCCAAGACAGCAAAACTTATTGAGTTAATCAAAAATCCAATTCAAGCAATTAAGATAGCCTCAATTGTTGGAGCGTCTGCTACTATGCTATTTTTTGCATTAGAAAATAAAAACACCCCAACTAAAGATTTCAAAAGTAGTATGCCTGAAGAGACTTACACATCCGCTGTAGACTCAGCTGCAAATTTGCAAAACACAGAAAGCATCAAAAAAGAATTAACCGACATACCTAAAGAGTTCAAAATAGTCAAAAATGATACTACAAACTCTTTAATTCAGCCATTACAAACAGAAATAACCCAAGAAGTTGAGAATCCAATATCTACCAAAGTTATTGAAGATAAATCTTCCAATTCAATCAATTATACACCTGATAACATAGTTGTGTCTAATGCTAATCCATGCATCGGTGAAATGATCACCTTAAAAAGTAAAACCAAAGGAGACTGGTACATTAATGATCGAATTTTATCCAGAAATACTGACCAGATCGAATATAAAACTGATTCCGATAAACCTCTTTCAGTAGGTTTTGTAAATGAGTATGGTAAAACTTATGAAGTGATTAAAGGCATTAATAATGACTATCAAATAATCACTAAAAAAATTAACTCTACTGAATTCTCCTTTTCAATAAGCAATCAAGAAATTCTTGTTAACTGGTATCTGGATGGTTTATTAATAGTAGAAAATACAAACAAATGCCAACTTAATGAAAAACAAGTAGGTGAACATGTAATTAAAACTATACCTGTAGATGTTCCTTGTGCAAAAGAAAGTAAATCTACATTTCAAGTAAAAGGCACAGGGTCTATCAAATTCTTTAATGTATTTACACCTAACGGAGATGGTACTAATGATGAATATCCAGTAGAAATAAAAAACTATGAAACATATCAAATTCTGATTTATGACCAAATCAAAAATCAGATTGTATTTACATCAAATGACCCTAATAATCGATGGGATGGTAGTATAAATAATCAAGGTGAAAATTGCCCTCCTGGAGAATACCTAGCTAAGATTAATTACACCTTAAATGGAGAGAAAGCCCAAACAAAAAATATAAAATTCACGCTAATACGCCCCTAAATTTGAATATTATGATGAAGCAAACTAACTTTACAAACTTTTTTATGAATTGCAACAATCAAATTATGAATATTTCGAAATCAAAATTTGTATTTATTAAATACTTATTTTCATTGTTATTTATATCATCAAGTGTTATTGGTTTTGCCCAATGTAGCCCAAAAGTGGTCAGAACTGATGGCACATTGGGCACATCAGGTACTTTCTGTGAAGGTCAAATTATCTCATTTGAAGCTAACTCGCCTGGATATACTACAACCATTGAGTGGGATTTTGGGTATAACAACAATAAAAGTAGTGCTGAAAAACCTACGTTTAACTACCCTGTTGCTGGAACCTACACCGTTACTTTCAAAGGAGACGGATTTGCAGGTCAGTGTACAGAAACGTTAACAATAACGATTAAGCCATCGCCAGATATTTATTTCAAACGTTTGAATGACTCTGCTCAGTGTTTCAAAAACAACTTGTTCTGCTTTCAAGACAGTTCACAAGCACCAAGTGGTTTGATTGTTAGACAAACTTATGTATTCAGTAACGGATTGCGTATAGACTCTATAAACCCTACCTTTCCATACTCGTTTTGTGTAGATATTTCAGACCCTAGTGGTGGATTTTTTGACTTAGTTATCGAATCCGAAGACTCAAGTGGTTGTGTAAGCAAACTATCATTAAAAGACTATCTATATGTTTATCCAAAATTGGGTATAGAATTTCAAAACCTGACACCTAATCCGAATCCGAATTGCGATTCTACATTGGGTGTATATAAAAATATTTCACTCGTTCCTTTATCAGACATTGACTCTTTCGAATGGGTGTTTGGAGATGGTAATTCTGTAAAAGGTAACTCGACAACTAATACAGAGTGGTGGAACGGCCCAGCTAATGACGGAATTATCCGACACATGTACCGAAAAAATGGAACATTTGACGGAACTCTAATTGCATCTGCATACGGATGTAGCGATACGTTTACTTTTAGAGCGGCAGTTAGTAATATTTTACTAGAACCTAAAATCATATCAACACCAAACCCAGCTTGTACTCCCGACAATCCTATTGATTTTTCCGTACAGGGTCTAAATGGAGCAAATGTGAGTTCATTCTTATGGAACTTTGGTAACCCTCCAGCAGGTCCGCCTAACTTTAATGATAGAACTTTAACTCCCAGTTTTGCATATGGACCTGGTCCATGGATGATTAGCCTTCGATTACAATCTGGCCCTTGTGATATAACTGTTTATGACACCGTTCAAGTAATTGGTCCTGGATCTACAATTGAAGTTCCATTTGATAGAGTTGCTGAAGACCAAGCATACCAATGTGTGATAGAAGATACTGTTTGTTTTCCAAACAACTCCTCTTTTTACCAGAATGACTTTAACCAATTAGACGAAGATTCTGTTGTATTTTACTACAAATACACCTTCGAACGAGTTTTTGATTTAGGAACTGGTCTTTACAGTTGGCATTATAAAACCTGGGAAGAAAGACCACGTGGTAATTTCCTACTATCTGATACAACTTACAGTAACTCTGACACAATCAACAAAAATGGATTCAAAGTCTATTATGATGCTACTAAAGACTCTATAGCCGCAATTAGTGGTGGCGATACGACATGGTATAAAGATTTCTATGCCACTGCTCCTGACGTGAGTTATCGATTCGGTGTCAATGGTAAGAAACGATTTGTATTTAATTACACCCCACCAGTTGGAAGAGGTGGAGTTGGAATCGGGGATCAAACTGCAATTCCTCCTGCCGTTCAATACAAAGACTACAGACCGAACGTATGGCGAGTTTGGGATATGGGTGATCAATATGCACCTCAATGTACTACTGATTCCAGACCATGGGTTAACAAAAATGTAGGAATAAACTGTAATTGGGTAGTTGATAGTGCCCCTTGTCATTGGTATACGCCATGGGATGAAATATATGAGACTTTCCAAGATGGAAGAAATTACACTCAACCATACCGCGAGACCAGAATATCAAAACCCTTAAGAGAGTGTTATGTGGTAAACATTTATGCTGCTGACACCATGATTGTACCTGGCGATACAGTCCTAACTATTCCAATTGACTCATCTTACACTTATCGTGGGGTGAATATTCCAGCAGGGGTAACTTATCCAAAAAACAGGTTAGGTAACTGGATAGTAAGGCGTCCTCCTTCCAAGTTTTATGGGACCAAGTTTTATTGGGATGCTGCAAGAGACACCTTCGTTGCAATCAATAACATAGTTGACACAACGTATCATAATGAGGACTCACTGGGTAGAAATAACCCACGCAATGGTAAAGGGAATACTAAATGGACTGTTACTTATCATGACATGGAGTTCTTTATCCCAAATGGTGTTACTATTGATATACTTAAACTTGATGCCCCAGGTGGAGGCGGTGGTGCTGGTGCTACTAGATCTATTACAGGCCCTAGAAAAGTCATAATTGAAGCTGACGAACAATTCACTTTGTACAGTCTTGATTCGATTACACCAACCATTTACATTGAAGAAAATGATCCTGACACTTCTTACGCTCAACCATCTGCATACGTTGTTCAGGAAGAAAGATTTGGTATTCCCGTAAGAGTTGTAAAACAAGCTGTTTTTGTTGACTCTGCTGGTCACCGAGAAAAATGGTTTACAGATCAAGCAGTATGTTTTAATGTTTCTTTATGGCAAAAAGACACCATACATCCGTTAATGTGCGAGTCTACAGGAACAAAATCATTAGCTTTAATTCCACCTAATGCTAAAGGTCTTGAATGGGTAAGTGGAACACCATGTCCATTCGATGGAAATAACTTGAACTATATTTTAACCTTTGATATCTCTGAAACGAAACCAGGTTGTACACAACAATGGTTCGCTGTAAACTTAGATACCTTCGCTGATCCAAACGCATTTATTCCATACAATGCTGGTCTATTAGCTCCTCCACCTCCAGGTATTCCAATTCCATTTCAACTTCCTTATGATATAAGGGGTAATCTTGGTACTCAATTTGTGAAAGGATACACTCCAGGACAAATAGGTGACCCATATGCAAGAAACCCAATTGGTTCATTTGCACTAGGGTTAATTGTCGGAAACGGAAAACCTGACCCAAATGGTGGACCTCCAGCTTGTTTAGATACTTTCTATTACCCAGATTTATTCAGAATCCTTCCGCTTGATGCAAGTTTTGATATTGTATATCCTACTCCAATCAGTACTGCTCCATTACAATACTACATGTGCCCAGGAGATACTGCATACTACCGAATTACCAACCCAATCCAAGATAGTATCAAAACACTTCGTTGGGCATGGGGATACCAAGGTTTAGGAAAAGGACCAAATTTATCTATCTACGTTGAAGAATTTAAATATTATCAGCCATATACTGGTCCAAGACCAAATAGAAACGACAAGAATATTGTCTATAATGGAGAAGACTGGCTGTATAATTATGTAATACGTAGAAATATCACCGATGTATTAGGAGAAGAATTAATAGATACCATTGTCACATCTATAATTAAAGACTGGAAGATAGTTGCCATCAAAACAAATACCGACCGATTAATTAAAGATGCCTTTGAGCAGCTCTTAAACCTTAATTATAATGAAATACCCGCAGAGGATATTCCATATTATCTTGGAGATGGTACCTTTGGTTGTTTGGATACGACAGGGATTAGTGCTCTATTCCAATTTGGTAAAGAAGTATATTCTGACAAAACTGGTGAATGGGGTGTAACTCGTGTAGGTGATAAAATATACCGCACTGATACTAGTGTTAATCCAAGTGTTCAAATTGAAACCCAGCACATTCTTCACTTCAGAGATTCCTCAATGCAAGGATTTGACACCCTTATGTTGGATACCAATTTTGATGGTAGGAAGGACATGCTAACTGGTCTTTATAGACACATCTATAAATACCCAGTAATTACCAACCCAGATGAATGTAACCCTGGAGTAAAAGATACGATATATAAAAATGGTAGTGGACCAATGGCCCCTTCACTATTCTTGAATAGTACTCCTGGTTGTGAAGCAAGATCTACAAGACTACTTAATGTAGGATTCTATAACGACTTCTGGGTAAGCAATGAGAATTTATGTCAGGGTCTTAATCTAGTAATTGAAGATTCATTGAGATATTATCAATATGGAGAACAAGATCCACTAACCTACCCAATTCACGATTTCCCATTATGGCAAACTAGATATATTACCAATAAGGAAACCTATCGAGCAGATTGGGATATTAATGATGGGCAATTTGATAGTACACGTTCTATTATCCTAAACCACACATATACAGATCCAGGAGAATATACAATCACAGTTGTGGCTGAGGATAGTATTGGTTGTACGGACACTACTTTCTTAAAAGCATATGTCTCAAAAGTTATCCCTGGATTCGATTTTGGAAGCGAAATTGTTAATTGTGCATCCATTATTAATTTCCAAGACACTACTTCAGTGATTGACCCATGTGCTGCAAAAGATACATGTTCAAATGGAACCGACTTATCTTGTGAAAAAATCATTGCATGGGAATGGGATTTCGGTGATGGGACTCGAAAAAGTATTCTTCAAAATCCATCTCATAACTATACATCTGGTGGAACTTATACTGTAACACTTATTGTTACAACTCAACTTGGATGTATAGATAGTATCAAACGCCAAATATTTATTCCTGGTCCACAACCAAGATTCGAATTTGATAATGATGTTTGGAATACCAATGATACTGCTGTTATCTGTGTGAATGATTTAGTCAATCTAAAAAATACAAGTCAAGGAGATGTTACAAACCCTAAATTCCAAATCATTTGGGGAGATGGAAGTAACGATCCTCCTGGTGATATAGACTCTGTATTTGGACATGTTTACACAACACCAGGAACTTATGAATTATTCTTAATCCAAGAAGATGAAGTACCAGGTACGGGTGATCGTTGTTCTAGAATTTTCCCAGACACAAACCCTGATTTATTGATTCAACGTCGAATTGTGGTTATAGTTAATCCTCGTCCTGAAGTAGAAATCACTGCATCAGACACGGTAGTTTGTCCAGATGACCCTATAACATTCACAGGTATTTTAGATGACCGATATATCAGATTAAAATGGTTGATGGGATACAATGATGATGAAATCAATGAAAATGTACCTGACACAACCGTTACATACGCTTATCCTAACCCTGGTGTATATGAAGTTATTCTAGCACCAGAATACGATGAGCTACCAAGATGTTGGGATCGAGACACGATACGTGTTCGAGTAGTAGACGTAAAAGCAAGCTTTGATATTGATAGTTCAGCTAGACCTGAGTTCTGCTTCACTAATACATCTACTGGAGCTATTAGCTACAAATGGACATTCGAAGAAAATGATCCTGAGCCAGATGGTTCTAGTGAAGAAACTGACCCATGCTACAACTGGGATGAACGTAAAGGTGTCTACCAAGTTTGTTTGACTGCAACTAGCTCAGAAGGTTGTGAGGACGACACTTGTCAGACCATATCCAATACATTCTTAAGACGACTTGTACCATACAATGTCTTTACTCCAAACAGCGACGATGACAAGAATACTGAATTCGTAATTGAAGGTGAAAGCCTTGATGAATACGAAATCAAAATCTTTAATCGATGGGGTGAGTCTGTCTTCAAGTCTACTGATATTAACTACTCTTGGAACGGTAGAATAAACAATACAGGAGAAGAATGTCCGGAAGGAACCTACTTCTACATCATAAACTATACATTTAAGTTTGGTGAGAAAAATGAAGGTAAAGGACCAATTGAAGGTTCTGTAGACTTGATTAGAAATTAATCTGTAATTCTATATCACATTGAAAAACCATTCGCTTAGGCGAATGGTTTTTTATTTATTGAATCAATTTAAAATAAATTATGTTGATTTGCAGTGCTTATTATGAAAGACTGAGGGATTAGGCCCATAGACGTCTTGGCAACCTGAGTATTCAAATATCAAGGTGCTACATCCTATCCCACAATTGGGAGAAGATAAGTGTTCTATAAACCTAGTTGTACTCACTCATTTAATAATTATGACAAGACAATTAGAAAATTACCTTCGATTAAGTGGTTTAGAACCATTAGTTAAATCTCCCAATATTAATTTTATGAATATTGGTGAACGAACTAACATTACGGGTTCTAAGAAATTTGCTCGCTTAATTTTAAATGACCAATATGATGAAGCAATAGATGTTGCACGCCAACAAGTAGAGAATGGAGCTCAAATCATCGATATTAATATGGATGAAGGAATGCTTGATGGTAAGTCAGCAATGATTAAATTCCTAAACCTTATTGCTGCAGAACCTGATATTTCTAGGGTCCCAGTTATGATTGATTCTAGTAAATGGGAAATAATCGAGGCTGGACTTAAAGTTATACAAGGTAAAGGAATTGTCAACTCAATAAGTCTCAAAGATGGAGAAGAAGAGTTCACTAAAAGAGCAAAGAAAATCAAATGGTATGGAGCAGCAACCGTAATCATGGCATTTGATGAAGAAGGACAAGCGGATACATTAGAAAAACGAATAGCTATCTGTAAACGAAGCTATGAAATCCTAACAAATAAAGTCCTATTTCCACCTCAGGATATCATTTTTGATCCTAATATTTTAACAGTTGCTACAGGTATTGAGGAACACAATAATTATGCTGTAGATTTTATTGAAGCAACACGTTGGATAAAAGAAAATTTACCATTTGCAAAAGTGAGTGGCGGAATAAGCAACATCTCATTTAGTTTTAGAGGAAATAATATCATTCGAGAAGCAATGCATTCTGCATTTCTCTATCATGCCATAAAAGCCGGCTTAGATATGGGAATTGTCAATGCGGGTATGATTGAAGTATATGAAGAATTACCAAAAGATATTCTTGAAGCAGTTGAAGATGTTCTACTAAACAGACATCAAGACGCAACTGAAAATTTAATCGCTCTAGCAGAAGTAGTTAAAGGTGATGGGAAAAAAATAGTACAAGACTTAAGCTGGAGGAATGAAAATGTTTATGAACGATTAAAATACTCTCTTATCAAAGGGATAACAGAATATATTGAAGAGGATACAGAAGAAGTTCGACAACAGCTTAATAAACCCATAGAGGTTATAGAAGGCCCTCTCATGGCTGGAATGAGTGTAGTAGGTGACTTGTTTGGAAGTGGGAAAATGTTCCTACCTCAAGTAGTTAAAAGTGCACGTGTGATGAAAAAGTCTGTAGCTTATCTGCAACCATATCTAGAAGCAGAAAAAAGTGAAGGAAACACACAAGGAAAAATACTACTAGCAACTGTAAAAGGAGATGTTCACGATATTGGGAAAAATATTGTAGGAGTTGTATTAGCTTGTAACAATTATCAAATCATTGATCTTGGTGTTATGGTTCCAACGAATACTATTATTGATGCTGCAATTGAACACAACGTCGATATAATTGGACTGAGTGGATTGATAACTCCCAGTCTAGAAGAAATGGTCAATATAGCTGATGAGATGGAAAGAAGGTCACTTAAAATACCTATCTTAATTGGTGGTGCAACAACCTCTCGAATGCATACTGCAGTAAAAGTTGCTCCAAAATATTCTGGCCCAGTAATTCATGTTTTAGATGCATCTCGTTCTGTTCCCGTTGCGGGTCAACTCATCGGAGAAAAAACACAAGAAAACTTTATTTCACAGATTAAATCAGAATATAGACAACTTGCTACTCAACACGCAGCCCGACAATCTGAAAAAAAGATACTGCCTTTTAATGAATGTCTAGCTAATAAATTGACCCTAGATTGGAACAACTATACCCCACCTAAACCAAATAACCTAGGGATTGAACTACTTGAAGATTTTGATTTATCATTACTTAAGGACTATATCGATTGGACTCCATTCTTTTCAACTTGGGAACTTAAAGGCAAATACCCCGATATTTTTAAAGATGTGTATGTTGGGGATGAAGCAAAAAAACTGTTTAAGGACGCCCAACTCATGCTTGATCGATTAATCTCTAAAAAAATACTTAAAGCTAACGGAGTTGTAGGAATTTTTGAAGCCTATGAAAAAAATGGAGATGTGATTCTTCCAAACGAAGAAGTAACATTTAACTTTTTACGTCAGCAAAGAAAAATGGGTAATAATATCTCTAACAGATCTTTAGCTGACTATATTGTTCCAAAAGAATTGAATAAAAAAGATTATATCGGAGCATTTGCGGTTACTACAGGAATTGGAATTGAACGTATCATAGAGAAATATGAAAAAGATCAAGATGATTATAATTCCATTCTTGTAAAAGCAATTGCTGATCGACTTGCCGAAGCATTTGCTGAATATTTACATGAATATGTGCGAAAGAAAATGTGGGGCTACGCATCAAATGAATCATTGGATAATGAACTTCTCATTAGAGAAAAGTATCAAGGTATAAGACCTGCTCCAGGTTACCCAGCGTGTCCAGATCACACCGAAAAGGAAAAACTTTGGAAATTGCTTGATGTTGAAAATCGTACAGATATTAGCTTAACTGAAAGTTATGCGATGTTCCCAACAGCAGCAGTATCCGGATTTTATTTTTCTCATCCTGAAAGTAAATACTTTGCCGTTGGTAAAATTGGTGATGATCAACTCGTCAATTATGCAAAACGTAAAAATGTATCATACGATTACGCAAAAAAATGGTTGAGCCCAAATTTACTATAAAAGTAATACCAATAATATAAATCAATATTAGGTAGTTCTGCTACATACTCGCATCTTTGTGAAGGTCAAAAAATGAATATAGGTATACTTTGTTACCCAACCTATGGGGGAAGCGGCGTCATTGCTACAGAATTAGGTAAAGCACTGGCTGAAAAAGGTCATACTATTCACTTTATATCCTATAATCAGCCCGTTAGACTTGATGCGTTCAATGAGAATTTATTTTTCCATGAAGTTCGTTTTAATAACTATCCGCTTTTTAAATACCCCCCATACGAAACAGTTCTAACTAGTAAAATTGTTGATGTAGTAAAAAGTCACAAACTTGATGTACTTCACGTTCATTATGCCATACCTCATGCTGCGGCCGCAGTAATGGCAAAAAGTATTCTAAAAAAAATTGGCGTAAAAATTAAAATAGTCACTACACTTCATGGAACAGACATAACACTTGTAGGTAAAGATAAAAGTTTTGAGCCTGTAGTCAGTCATTCGCTATTTGAAAGTGATGTTGTTACTGCTGTTTCTAATAGCCTTAAACTAGAAACGTATAAGTATTTTAATTATGATGGTGACATACACGTTGTTCCTAATTTTATTGATTTCCAAAGATTTAATAAACAACCCAGAGATCACTTCAAAGAGATTATAGCTCCTAATAACGAAAAAATTATCGTTCACACATCCAATTTCAGAAAAGTAAAAAGAGTACCTGATGTTCTTGAGGTTTATAAAAAAATAGCAAATGAAGTACCTGCTAAAATGCTTTTCATAGGAGATGGCCCAGAGAGAAATAGCATAGAAAAAGAGTGCATGTCTTGTGACATGTGTGAAGATGTCACATTTTTGGGGAAACAAGAGGCTGTTGAAGAAATATTAAGTATAGCCGATCTTTTTATTATTCCTTCTGAAACTGAAAGTTTTGGACTTGCCGCATTAGAAGCTATGGCTTGTGAGGTTCCTGTAATTAGCACAAATGGTGGCGGACTTAAAGAGGTTAATATAGACGGAGTAACAGGATTTACTAGTGATGTTGGAGATACTGATAAAATGGCAAAAGATGCACTCCATATACTTAAAGAGGAAAATTTAAGCCAGTTCAAGGCACTTGCTAAAATGCAATCACTTAAATTTAAATTGGATACTATTCTCCCTATTTACGAGAAACTCTACCAATAGGTTTACTTTTCAATCGTAAAAATTACATCAGAATTGGCATCTAATGTAACAAATTGATTGATTTCAACTTGTTCTGTAAAATTGCCAGAAAATACAATTTGCGTATTCGTATTTGAGATGATTTGGACATTGTTTCCATTATCATCTATTAATGATATTTTCCCATCGTTTTCTGACCATGTTCCTTGAGTCTGTACTCTTTCTACAGGTATTTCTTGTTCCAGTTGTTGACCCGTAAATTCTGCCGTTACATCAGCTGTGAAACTTAAGTCTGTTGTGTATCTATTTGGATTTTCACTAAACGTTACCTTTCCAGTTATCTTGGAACCTTTACCCGAAAATGTACCTGCTTGTTGCCCCCTAAATGATAAAACCCCGTTTGTTAAATCAATTTGAGTGTAATCCCAATCTCCTACGAATGGACTGACTTCAAC
>JAKMFK010000014.1 GCA_022425465.1 Bacteroidia bacterium
CATAAAATCAATATTAATATTACTTTTGCAGACCTTTTTTAAGAATAAAATGGCAAATCATAAAAGCACATTAAAAAGAATACGCAGTAACGAGGCAAAAACTGCTCGAAATAAGTATCAGCATAAAACCGCTCGAACTTGGATTAAAAAAGTTCGTTTGTCAGAGGATAAAACTGAGGCAGATAAAATCATGCGTGAGACTTTCTCCAAACTAGACAAACTGGTAAAGAAGAACATTATTCACAAAAACAAAGCAGCTAACCTCAAAAGTAAGCTTGCTAAGCATGTGAAATCTTTAGGATAATTTCCCTAAGAAAACAATATTTTTGAAGCCCTCTGTGTGAGCAGAAGGCTTTTTTATTGATTAAAAACTGGGCAGACGATGACAAGCCTCGTGAAAAACTGGCAAATCAAGGCAGATCTGTACTCAGCAATGCCGAATTGATTGCCATACTCCTTTCCAATGGTACCAAGAACAAATCGGCACTGGACCTCGCACGCGAAATTCTTCAGCTTGCAGACAACGACCTGAATACTCTATCCAAAATGGGTATACAAGATTTGTGCAAAATTGGTGGTATTGGACCAGCAAAAGCCATCAGCTTAATTGCGGCAATAGAACTAGGAGGACGAAGAAAAAGAGCCCAGCAAACGACCAATATCATTAAAAGTAGCAAGGATGCCTACCATTTTTTTAAACCTCTTCTACGAGATAAAAACTACGAAGAATTTTGGGTGCTTCTATTGAGTAACAATCATTCTATTATTAAGCCCTATCAGGTGAGTGATGGAGGAATTGCACAAACGATCGTTGACCCCAAACGGGCATTCAAGGCAGCTTTAGAACACAACACCTCAAGTCTCATCTTGTGCCACAATCACCCCAGTGGTAATCTCAATCCGAGTCAAGCTGATATTAAACTCACCCAAAAATTAATTCAGGCAAGTCAGACGCTCGATATCCAAATTTTGGACCACATCATCGTTTCAAACACGGAATACTACTCCTTTGCAGACGAAGAAAAATTAAAATAATATACGCTTGGAATAGCTTTTGCAGTTATAGAAGTATGAAAAACTTATTAGTAAAAACGACAAAGACAAAAAAGGCGTTAAGCCATGGTTTATGGACAGCCACGCTTATTGGTTTCGCTTTAATGTTTAAACCAACGAATGCAAAAGCCTCAAACGATGTACATTCTACACTACACACCTGTAGTATAGATTTGAGTTTTACCGCATTGGACTCGAATGAGATAGCACTTCATGAAAATGAAACTCCAAAAGAAATTGAATACCGAAAACCTAGAAAACGCAAAAGACGTAGACGAAGAAGATTTCTACGCAGAAAATCAAGAGACCAATAGACATAAAACGTGTAATTTTTGTTAAACATCAAACGGCTCGCTTAACAAGTGAGCCGTTTTTTGTGTGATTATTATGTTGGCAAAACAATTCATAATAGCGACCTTTGAACTCAGATTTCTGATTGAGTATCGTTACCTTTGGGAAAACCAAAAACATGAACATGGATCGCAATGAATATTTTGAGGATGGCATGGAAGAAAAAGCCAAGAACTTTGAGCAAATGCTCCAAAGTGGCGAAAGTTTTTTCTATGACAACGACGAATTGAGTCGTCTTATTGATTATTATCTGGACTTTGATCAGCTCAAAAAAGCGAATCGTGCAATTGCTTTTGGTGAGCAACTATTCCCTTTCGAAAGTTACTATCAAATCAAAAAGTCGGAACTCTACATTGCCCAACGAAACATCAATGCTGCAATCAAATTGCTGGAAAAATACCGCCAAATTGAACCTCAAAATGGTGAAATAGCTAAATTACTTGGCGACTGCTATACTTTGAGCCTACAATACAAACGTGCTCTCGAAATGTACCTATTTGCACATAGCATTGATGCCAATGATGAAGAAATTCTAATTCGTCTGATTCGAATAAACTTTGTGCTTGGTAAAGATAAAAAAGCCATGTCTTACCTCAATGCAATTTCAATGGATTTCCTAAAAGACGAATTGAGCATCCAAGAACTCACAAAACTATTTATTGATATTAATCAATATTCACATGCGAATACCTACCTTCAAAAAGTAATTGATGCAGATCCCTACAATTACAGTGCATGGTATTTCATGGGTTTAATTCACCAAAGACAAGATCAGAACAAAGAAGCGATTGATGCCTATGAATACTGTATTGCCATAGACGACCATAATACCATGGGGCATCTAGGCAAGGGAAATTGCTTGATGGAACTTGGGAACTACCCAGAAGCGATTGAATCGTTAAAATTGTCACTTGACAACGATGAAACGGATGCTGAAGTTCTCTGTAACATTGCAGAATGCTACGAGAATCTGAAAGATGATAATGCTGCTAAATATCACTATCAAAAATCGTTAAAAATCAATCCGAATCTATCAGATGCATACTTTGGAATAGCCTGCATCTATAAGCGAAATAATCAGTGGAAGGATGCCGAGAGAAACTTACTTAAAGCCATCGATATTGATCGATATGAAGTAATTTATAACATTGAATTAGCAGAACTCTTTTTAATTCAAGAAAATAAAGAGAAGTGCTATCATTACTACCAACAAGCACAGCAAATAGATCAAGATACCATCGAAATTCTTTTAGACTATGCCCATGCTAAATTTGAACTTGGCGATTTGGAAGATGCCGTTCAACTTTTAATGGACCACATTGAGTACCATGATAAAGATGCTAGAATTTTCTACCGAATAGCCTCTTATACGTTCACACTGGGACAATTTGAAAAAGGATATAATTTTCTACACGCTGCTTTAAAGCTAAATCCAAAAGAGTATATTCTATTGTATGAGTTCGCACCATTTTTAGAAAACAACCAAAACATCACTAACATCATCGATATATACATCAACTAAAACTTATGATAAACCCCGATTTTAACCTCAAAAATATTCCTGATCGTCCGCCCAAACCCAGAGAAAGTGGTCTCACCATGGTCATGGACAAAGGGCTAAGCTGCAGACAAGCAGAAGATTTCTTGGAAGTTGCCGCCGATAAGACAGACATCATCAAACTGGGATTCGGAACAAGCACCGTAACTCCATCACTCACTAGAAAACTCGAAATATACCAAGAAGCCAATATCCCTGTGTATTTTGGTGGAACCTTATTTGAGGCTTATGTAATCCGTAATCAATTTGACGACTACAAACGACTACTCAATAAATACAACATTACTCATGCTGAAGTATCCGATGGTAGCATGGAAATTAGTGAAGATCAAAAATGTGAATACATCAGTTCACTTGCCAAAGATTTTACAGTTTTGAGTGAAGTAGGTAGTAAAGATGCAGAAAAAATTATTCCACCCTACAAATGGATTGCCATGATGAAAGCTGAATTAGCTGCAGGTGCTTGGAAAGTCATAGCCGAAGCTCGTGAAAGTGGAACTGTAGGTATATTTCGGAATTCTGGCGAAATACGATCTGGTCTTATTGAAGAAATTCTACAGCATATCCCATTGGACACTATTCTTTGGGAAGCTCCTCAAAAAGTTCAGCAGGTATGGTTTTTAACGCTATACGGTCACAATGTCAACCTAGGTAATATTGCCCCTCATGAAATAATTCCACTTGAAACTTTAAGACTGGGATTAAGAGGAGATACATTTAACCACTGGCTGTAGAAATCATAGCATTTTACTCCACAATTGCACGTCTAATCAGGGTGAAGTCAATAGGCGTAGACTCATTGTCCTCTGGGCCTTTATAAGCTAATGTAACCATGTATGTACCGTTTGATGGCACTCTAAATTGAAGTTGATTGGTCTTGCTTTGGTCACCCTCTCCCGCAATTGGTTTCATTTGAATATCATAAACACTGACGTACGTTTCTATTCCTGATTCGTTAATATTCAAGCTGAAGATATAATCATATCCTTTTTCAGCTGGAAATTCGTACTGATAGGTACTTTTATTTTTTAATTCCAACTGCTGTGACCTCACATATTTCCATTGAACATTCGGATTTATATCCAATACCTGTGCATTTAGTGATTGAACACAACACATCAACCCAAAGAATAAAATCAAAAAAAGCCATGATTTTAAATTAATGATTTGACTCATCCTTTTTTACCTTGTTTTTAAGACGATTAAGTTGTTCCAAACGTTGTCTAAAATCTTCACAAATAGCAAATATATCATGAGTGTACTGACTGAACTGATTATTAACAAACTCCTGATTATTCATCATTTGCTAAAGGTAACTGAAAATTTCAATTTGACTTGATGTAGTCGCTTAATTGTTTATAAATTTCCTTTAGCTTTTGATCTTCCAACATATCCATGTGCTTCTGCATAATCGCTAAATCACCTCGCTTTGCTGGGCCTGTTTGCCAGTTTACAGGATCATTCTCAGTTAATCGATTAGACGTTTCTTTTATAATTGGTATTAAGTTTTGAAAGTCCAATGACTCATCCTCTAAATATT
This sequence comes from Bacteroidia bacterium, assembly GCA_022425465.1. Classification (GTDB taxonomy): domain Bacteria; phylum Bacteroidota; class Bacteroidia; order NS11-12g; family UBA9320; genus UBA9320. The sequence goes on from JAKMFK010000014.1 coordinate 4,503, forward strand.
GATGTGATAGGGTGTACATTAGATTAGTAAAGTTATTTGCAAATACAGCGGCTAAATGATATTTCTCTCGCTCTGCAGAAGTAACCTCACTAATTTTATTTGAAATCGTATCCGCTAAGTTCATCAAATCCTCTCTCACATTAACGGAATTTCCCTCAATAAAAATCGGGACATCCATAAAGTCAATGCATTTTTCCTTTCTTAGACTTTGCAATGGATAAAAAACGCCATAGTTTAGAGCGTAACCTGAAATCACATCCATGGATACAGGACCTGAGGTATGGCATATAGTTGATTTTAGACCTTTGGGTAACTCCTCTAAAACATTAAAATAAGATTCATCGTTTACACATATAAATATGAAATCTGCATTAAAGTCTACCGATGAAATCGCATTCCCATAATACGACCCGAAACGATTTGCCAATTGTTTGGCTCGCTCTGTATTAGAACTAATGACCTGAAGGATATCATGTCCTGCACGATCAAATGCATGAGCAAGATTAGTGGCTACGTGACCACTGCCTATGAATGAAATTTTATGTCCCACGTTTAAGCTCTAATCTATTCCAAGTAGCTATTCCAAAACCGATAACCATCAATATAGTTCCTAGCCAAAGTAAGTTAATGTATGGAAAAACAATTCCTTTCATTACAATAAATTTAGGTTGAGGTGTCGTCTCAGCTATTTCAAGTATAGCCTCAGGTTGATCATTTTCGGTTGGTCTGATCTCAAATCCGAATCGCAATCCAGCTTCTGCAACTTCCTCTCTAATACTAAAATAGGTATTGGAATTTATGCCAAAAATAGGAGCCGCAGATAGCTCGTTATTACCTTGTTTTATAGTTAGTAAAGCCTTAGCCAAAGTCGTATTCTTGAGCCCAATTGATTTCCCATCACTCTGCTCCACTCCCGTAAAAATAACAGTACCATTGTTGGTCTGAATACTATCTCCCTTTTTAATGGGATACTCTTTGATGTTTTTCCAATCTATGCTATCCGTAAGTGGTTTAGGCAATGATGTAATATGAGTGTAAACATCATAAGTTAAATAGTGACGTGTATCAGGATTGGGAAGGATTCCTCCCATATCTTCATTAATCTGCGTGTTTGGTAATAATGTAAATGATTCTTCACCGTCAATAGATTGATAGTTTACTTTAAAATAAATATCTTCTCCACTCACACTATCTCCCTGATAGGTGACCATGTAATCTCCTAAACGAGTAGGCTCATTTTTGATTAATAGCATGTTTTCTCTTCGTGCTTTTTCGTCAAAATTTCCCATTTGACCACTAAAGTCTGCAGTAATCACTTGTTTCTTTGCACTCGAAACCAAAACACCCAACAACATCAACCCAAACCCAATATGAGCTATAGATGACCCTGACAATTGAATTGATCGTACATATAAAATGATATAAGCCAAATTGCCCACAAGAGCATAAAACCCACCAAACATGAGCACGACAAACATGGGGTTAGATATCTCAAATAGAAATATCCCCCCAAAGGTAAGAACAACTGAAATCAGAAGACTGACAACAATCTCTTTAATCAACTTTTGTGTATTTGGTGTGTTCTTGTATCTAAAAAATTGGGTAATTGCCATGAGTATTGCAATTACAATAGCTATGGGCATTTGATACATATTATAATATCCAACAACATCCTCAGGGGGAACCATATTTGTACCAAAAATTTTATTGAATACCGGTTTTGAAGTGCCTACCAAGACCTGCAAAGCAGAAAGGACCAACATTAATGACCCAATGAACATCCAAAATTCTCTTCCTAAAATATTGTCCTCACTAGCATGATTATTAATATTTTTATTGAGGTTCAAGACAAACCACGCTAATCCCAATAAGGATAAAATTAGTAAAGGATAAAAACTGATTTTAGTATAAAATGGAAGCACCAATACCAATATGCTAACCGGTATAATGATATACCATCTCTTTGCTGCACTCTCCGTAACAGCAATAATGGGTAGCCAAATAAACAATACCACAAACTGCATCAGTTGTCCAGCTAAACCTAAATCGGTAAATGAATGAACAGAGGTTTCACCGAGAACACCACTTCGAGTAAGGAATGTGGCGTATAGTACCATTATATAGGATGAAATAATCAAGGTGTATGAGGCTATCGTTGAACTGTTTGTTACCTTCTTAATTAACATCAAGTGAATCCCTGAGATTAATAACAACCAAGGAACAAGGGAGGCATTTTCTACAGGATCCCAAGCCCAATAACCTCCAAAGCTCAGTGATTCATATGCCCAAAATCCACCCATGATGATACCTGCTCCTAATATCATTCCGCCAGCCAAAGCCCATGGCAAAGCAGGTTTTATCCAAGCCCTATATTCTTTTTGAAATAAGGATGTCACAGCAAAAGCGAACGGAACAATCGTCAATGCAAAACCCAAAAACAATGTTGGGGGGTGAATCACCATCCAATAATTTTGTAATAGTGGATTAAGACCTGTACCATCTATCAAATTATCCAAATAATTTGGCATTGAGAATAGGGGTGCCTGCATCTTATCTCTTAGTAGCTCAAATGGACTACTCCCCAGTTTATATATTCCAACTACATCAACTCCTAATATCATGGCCGTTAACACCACTTGTGATAAGGCCATAATAGCCACTACACCACGCTCCCATTTTTTAGCGGTAAAAATTAATACGATACCTAGAAGGGCATTCCACACCATCCAAAGCAAAAAACTTCCTTCTTGACCCTCCCAAAAACAAGATACCATATAGCGTAATGGTAGCGAATTACTACTATGCTCATAGGCATAGGCATACTCATAATAATGACCTTGAATAATAACAAAAAGTGTAGTAAATACACCTAAAACAGCAAGTGTATGGGTGACAAAAAAGGCCCTACCTAGACTGCGATTTGTTGAAGATTTTGTATAAAAAACAGCACTTAATAAAGCACTAATAAAAGCAATAACTACAAAAAAATGTCCTAGGTTACCGAGAATTAAATTTTCTCCAACAAATGTTATCGATTGCATACACTATTAAGACGATTGGACAGCGTTATTGTTTTGTTCATCCTTGTACTTTGATGGACATTTAGGCATAACTTTAGATGCTCGAAATACTTTACCATCTGAACGACCATACATATTAACCGTCTCTGCTCGTTCAAAGTCTTGTTGCTTTGGGTTTGTAGAAACAACCTTACGAATGTCCCCGTTTTTGTCTTTCAGATAAAAACTAAAATAATTGGGGTCAATATGTGGATCATACTCCATCGGTTTATCTTTAATTAAAAAACCCGTGATATGATAAGTCTCACTTGGATTTGCATCTGCTTCTTTAAATGTTGAGCTTTTTTCAGCACCAGAATAGGTACTCATGATAGCCGCAATTGCAACAGCTAGCATAATTAAAAGTATGATAACTTTAGGCTTCATTTTGATTCTTTTCTAGTTTAGAAATCTTTCGATCTAATCGAATTAAATATCCTACTATCAGCAAAAAAATAATTAAAAGGATCGCTACTACCACATAGATTTTTTGATTTTGATAAAAGAATTCATCCATTGACATTGAATTCTCTGCCAATGCTGACAAACTAAACAACATGATAATCCAACTATATTTCCTCATATTTTCTTTTAATTTCTGTAAGTCTATATTTCAATGTGGCTATCCAAACACCAAGTAATATCCACCCTATGCTTGCTAGATAAAAAACCTTACGCAAGTTATTATCCAAATCCAAAGAACTAAATCCTATTGTGTCACCACTAGCTGGATGTAGGCTGGTCTCTGCCATTCTGGGATAAATAATAATCAGAACAATGTAAATCGGGAATGCAAAAAGATTATATACAGCTGAAATCTTTGCTCGTTGAACATCATCTTCAAGACTGTTTCTCAAAATATAGTATGCCAAATAAATAAGCATTCCGATTGCAGCTCCATTAAGTTTTGCATCTTCGACCCACCAAGTCCCCCATGTAAATCTAGCCCAAAAAGAACCTGTAACCAAACCCATTAAACCAAACACCATACTCACCTTAATAAAACTTCCAGATAAGTTATCAAGTCTTAAATCTCCCCGAGAAAGATACTTAATGCTATATACATAGGATGTTGTCAATAAGATAATCATCGTAAACCACATCGGAACGTGATAATATAAATTGCGAATAGTTTTCGCAAGTATGCCTATATCATCTGGAGCAGGCATAAGAAATCCACCCACTATAGCATATGCTACACACACGATTGACAATATTTTCCACCAAGATTTTCTCACGCTAAAACGTTATACAAAGTTAATTTTTTAAAACAAATATGCCCCGATTATTAAAAGTATAAATGTTAAATCGGATGTGATTGTTAATCAAATTTTCCATCCCGCTTTTTCTCCATAAAATCCTTACGTCTCAACATAAAGTAGCGAAAAAATGCGAATAAAGTAAGAGCTGAAAAAAGATATACCGTATTCATATCCTTATTATCTGAAGTATAGCTGCTGTAGGCTTCAAAAAAGCAAACCGCTCCAACTATCATCCATATAATCTGTAAAATTCGAGGCAATCTTTTCATAATTCAAATATACACTTACTCCTCAGTTTATTCATCTTCATCTAAGAAGACAACCCCAGTAACTCGAGTAAATTTATAATTCAAAAAGCTCTCATCACTTTCAAACCCTTCAGCCGAAATAATTTTTTCATCCCTAATTCTCACACGAACAGGTTTTTTTGATGTTACTCTCCTTGCTTTCTTATCCCAAATTAATTCATCGGATTTAATTTCCTCATCATTCCGATTAACCACTCGAACACTATCTCTAATTTCTATTTTATCCTCCTTTTCATAATGCATTGCATATTTAGAATTTAAGGTACTTGTGGTATCACCCATAAAATCATAGAACACGGCTGAAACGCCATTAGGCATCTCCATACGAGGATTTTTTTTGTCAGGAAATCGCTTTAATATCGGTGCTTTAATCGTTGCCCGCAAAATGGCAGAATCCGTATAAGTGATATAAACATTATCGGCTATCTCCACACTCAAACTATCCAATTCCTGATTTAATTGAGATAGTTCATCAGCTGAGTGATTTGGCTTACAACCAAACAAAAAAGCGATAGCTAGTAAGGCTATCGCTTTTTGTATATGGTTTAATAAGCTCATTAAGATGTCTATCCACCAATTGTTCTTACTATGGTTGATTCACCAATCCAACACCCAACAGTGTACCTATCCCCATTATTGATATTCTTGAAGAATGCATCTTCTTTGCCAGGGAAATACGCTGAATATTTAGAAATTTTAGCGTTTGCCGTTTCTGCTACAGATGGATCAACACTTCTCGCTTTTACATACTTATCTACAGCTACTAAATAAACTCCTCCTCTTCCAAGATCGCCACTTCCACAACTACTAGCACTAGCTGCATACGCATCTCCAATTAAAAGATATGCTTCTCCACTGTTGCCATTAATTGCAAGAGCTTTTCTAGCATAATCTCGTGTTGATGAATACTTACCTGCATTTTTAGCTGTCTTAGCTAACTTAATCCAAATATTAAATTTATCTTCATCTGTTTCTGATAGTTCAGCCGCTTTTAGGTAATACTCGATAGACTTCGCATCGTCACCTTTTTTACCAAAGGCTTTTGCCAATGATATTGCTGCATTAACATTAGGCTCTAATTCGAATAATGCCTCAGCACATTGAAAGTAAAATGGCTGGCCTTCGCACCCACCTCTATCTAATAGTTTCACCGTTGAAGCTAACCATGAAGAATTTCCTTTATTTTCCTCAAAATATGGTTGTTTTAACTCCGTTAGCTTATCACAATCTAAATAAGGTTTTAGCATCCCAATTATGGCATTTTGGGTCTTCACCCATTTAACTCCTTTTAATGAATCTTTGACTGACAAGCCTGATGCCGTGTATTTAACAATGTTGGCATCTACAATTGGAGTAACTTGATCCAAAATTAAAAACAAACTATCCAACGATAATTTTTTCTTTTTATATTGTTTTACACCAGCATAGATGTAATCGGACGGAACATCATATCGTGTTTTGTTCCCCTGAATTCGAATAGATTCATCAAATAAAGAAAGTGCCTTGTCTCGGTTCTTAGGTTGCAATTTTGACATATCATCTGCCCACTTGCCTTTAACATAACCCTCATCGCCAAAAAATTCAATTCTTTTCTGGTGACACAGCAATAAGGTGTCGACTAAACCACTAAATCTTGCTTTATAAGAAGTGTCTCTCAATGCCTTTTTAATAATGTAAGGCCCTGAGTAAGTTATTCTTTTTTGAATACATGGAGCATTTTGGAAGAGATACATCCAATATGGAAACGCCTCGACATACTTCTTTTCTTGGTAGTATTGATTAAATAAAGAAAGTTTCCTTGCTGTTTCTGCACTATCATTACCCCATTTGTTGTCACATGGGTTCGCAGAACTCGTAATTGAAACTACTTCTGTCTGTGCAAACAATCCAACTGTTAGAAGTATGCTAAACATTAGCATACAATTGTTTAAAAAATTCATGTTTATCGATATTTTCTTTTTGTAAACCATTTATCGTTTAAATTTAAACCTAGTCCTATTTTAAAATAATCTTCTTGTATAAAGTCGTTTGAGTTAGAACCCCGTTTGATATATTCCGCCGAAATATTTACTCGACTTACTACAGGCACCTTTTCATCTTCTAATCGAACTGACTTAACTACAGGTAATCCTAATCCAAAACTTATGCCAAACTCTTGAAAGCGTTGAGCATTAAAATTGTAATACAAGTCTTCATATCGTACACCTAAGCTATACCGAATATGTTTAAGTAAAGACCCTCTTTCACCATAATTTGGTGATGGAATAATTGAAAAACCAGCTGAATACCTCATGTTATCTTGGAAAGATGACGACGTGACCCTATTCTGAACAGAAGAAAAAAAGATTTGTTCAGCTTCAAGCGATAATGTCCATTTATCTCCTTTATTTATAGTATAACCCAAAGCAATTCCTAGAGGCTTTGCCATGGTATCTTTCTTGTTATCCTCATACATCAACGTATCAATAGAAGCTGGAGAACTTCCTACTCGAAAACTTGGGCCATAAAAGGTCTCAGCATATCGATAACCATCGCCATACAACATCGATCCTCCATGTATTACTGCACCCAAGGTATGATTAATTTTATTTTCTTTTTTCTTCCCTGACTGAACAGAATACTGGACGCCTAAATCAAAATCTAATCCTCTATATGCATAGAATGTTTCATCGCTGAAACTGTAAACTTTATCTGAATTAGGATAAACGCGATACTTTCTAGATTGGATGTTTCCAAAGTTCATATTGAGGTTACCTCCTAGGCTAAAATTATTGAATAACGCAATACCATAGCCAACATACAAACGATTAATTCCGCCCGAACCGTTGTAGAGATTAAAATAAGATGGGGTATCTGTACTAACCGTATTCTTTATTTCATACCCTACATCACTGTATTGATTAACCCCAAAACTAAATGCCATAGGTTTTTTTGTAGTTAACGGAAATGCCATCGCAAAATGACTAAAATTACCCGAATTAGTTTTTGCCTCCGTTATTTGATCTGACATTTTACCAAAACTCACCCCTGCACCAGCATTGTAAATAGTGAATTTCACATTTGAGTAACTAGCTGGATTAGAATAAGAAAAGTTATTTTGATCTCGTAGAGCTATCGATGTACCACCAGCACCGTGATGTTGCGTAAAACCGCCAATCTTCAACTCTCCAAGACCAAATATACTATATGGTGAGCTTGTACTGGTTTGAGCGATAGCAAAAAACGGAAAAAGCATAATCATCAAAATATACTTTCTCAATGATTTATGCATGGTGTTGTATGATATAATTAAGACCTTCAAGGACTAAATTTGGGCGTGCGAATATCTCATTTTTGATGACTTTATCAAAATGTAAACTGTTTTCACTACAAAAAACTAATTTCAGTGATTCATACACCTGATTTTGCTGATGAATGTATCCCATAATCTCGTGGCGAATCGACTGACTGGCCCCAACTTGAATTGACTCTTCTGTGGACTTCCCGGGAAATTTTTTTGAATCATCCATTTGAACTAGTGGAAGACCTGCAGTGAACTCATGCATTGCTCTCAAACGAATATCTATTCCAGGAGAAATCATACCACCTAAAAACTGACCTCTATCCATCAAATCTGTTGTTAAACATGTGCCTAAGTCTACAATCAACCAAGGAGAATTAGGGTCTAAAAAATAAGCTCCAACAGCAGCAGCAATCCGATCAGGACCCAATGTTTCTGGAGTATCGTAATTTAATTTGATTGGGATTGAAGTCTGATCACTCAAATAATGTTCACTCGACAATAACGCTTCAAGTTTTGAATTAGACCCCGTTTTAGATACAAGCACACTAACACCATCGTTAACTATTTCTGCAAAGTGCTCATATGTGAATGGTTTGATATAATCAACCATTTGACCATCTATGAAAATCCCAGCCTTGGTTGAAGTGTTGCCTATGTCTATAGAAAGATTTATTTCACCCATTTTACTTTGTGATATTCCAATTCAATTAGTTCGCCCATTGCACTCACTTGTAAGTTACCATTTAAGCAGATTTGATTCACAATATAAGATTGCTTTTTACCCCCTTCATCAAAAGTGACCATATCTCCCTTCTTGTACAAATACTCATTAATAGACTTGCTTAATGTCAACCCTTCTTTTTTTATGTGCGAATAAAAGTGATTATAAAGCACTTGCAAAAACTCAATAACACTTACCTTATTACCCAACTCATTCACAACAGAAGTAGCCTCAAATTTATTAAAATGCTTTTGATTCACATTTACACCAATCCCAACAACAGCTGTTTTTACTTCCTGTTGAGAAACAATATTTTCAATTAATATACCTGCAATCTTCTTTGAATTAACGTAAACATCGTTTGGCCATTTCACTCGAACATGATCAACTTTAAATTCTTTCAATGTATCCACGATAGCTAATGCAGCAGAATTATTCAATTGAGGTAGGTTTGAAAGTTGTCCGAAATCATCCACTAAAAAACTACTCAAAATATTATCGAAGGGTTGACTATCCCATACCCGAGATCGTTGCCCTCGACCAGCAGTCTGACTTCCAGCATACACACAATAGGGGGAAGCCACTCCTCTTTTTTGTACGCAATTTTTTAAGTATGAATTTGTTGAATCTACTTCATTTACAAATTCAATGTTATAATTATTCAAGACGCTACTTTTTCATGTATTAAACTAATTTCGCAGCAAAGTTATTTCAATTAATGGCAAAAAAGAGTTCAATAACCGATGTACTTGCAGAGATAGTAGTAAAAGGAATGCAAGAAAAGAAGGCCAAAAACATTATCAAAATTGACCTTACCAACATAAATGAGGCGGCTGCAGACTTTTTTATTATATGCCATGGTGATAGCGATCGACAAGTGAAAGCAATTGCTGACAGTGTAGAAGATGAAACGCTAAAAGCGATGAAAGAGAAACCGCACAGTAGAGAAGGACAAGCAGAAAATCGATGGGTATTACTAGACTACCTCGATGTAGTTGTCCATGTTTTTCAGAAAGACATTCGCGATTTCTACGAAATAGAAGACATTTGGCACGATGGTGTTATGACCAGTTATGAAGATTTAGCGTAGAGTAATCTCAAAATCTCAGCTTCAATGCATTTCCAAAATACGGTGGGTCAGATATAAGGCTATATTGAATCTTTAAACTATCTAGATATTCAGACACTTTCCTCTTTAATACCCCCTCTCCCTTTCCAACAATTATATAAACAGACCGAACACTATTTTTCTTCGAAGACTTTATAAATTCATCTACCGCTTCCAATTGTAAATTCAATTTTTCATTTGGAGATAAAAATGATTTTGAAGGATATAACTTGTTGAAATGCAAGTCCAACACATTATTTTTCTGTCTTTTATTGCCTTTTGTATGTTCATCATGAGATGATTGACTCGAAAACTCCCCCATCATCATTCGCTTTAATAAATTGGAATCTATCGGATTATCCTCACTCATACTACAAATTTAAACGAGATTGATTTACCCTTTAGATTGAGGTAAAAACAAGGAATGATATTGATAATATCCGATTAGATTTGCAAACTAGATCAAGATATTTGAACAATCATGGCATTTGAGAAAGTAACAAGAGCTCAAGACTATTCTAAGTGGTACAATCATCTCGTAGAAAACGCAGACCTTGCTCAACACAGTAGTGTTCGAGGATGTATGGTTATCAAACCATACGGTTATGCTATTTGGGAAAAAATGCAAGCCGAATTAGATCGAAGATTTAAAGAAACAGGTCATCAAAATGCCTATTTCCCACTTTTTGTTCCCAAAAGTTTATTTGAAGCTGAAGAAAAAAATGCAGAAGGTTTTGCAAAAGAATGTGCTGTTGTAACCCACTATCGACTAGAAAATGACCCTGAAAATTCTGGGAAACTTCGTGTTGACCCCAAAGCAAAATTGGAAGAGGAACTCGTTGTAAGACCCACTAGTGAAGCAATTATTTGGAATACCTACAAAGGATGGATTCAAAGCTATCGTGATCTTCCAATTTTAGTAAATCAATGGGCAAATGTGGTTCGCTGGGAAATGAGAACACGACTTTTTTTAAGAA
>JAKMFK010000015.1 GCA_022425465.1 Bacteroidia bacterium
CCTTGTGAGCTTCCCTTTTTTACCTCATTAGAATTATTAGTGATTCCAATCAGTTGTTTGATGTTGGTAAGTACCAAATTATTCATTGAGCTATAGTGTATAATCTGAGAACAAAAATAGGGGTTAGAAACTTAAGGGTGAGTTAAAAAAAAGGCCGCATCTGAAAGATGCGACCTATACGTTAGCTTAAACCAAAAAACTAAACTGAATTTTTGAATGATTACTCAATCGTAATCATTCGAGTTGTTATAGTATTATTACTATCTGAAACACTCAACCAGTATACTCCAGTTGGGAGTTCAATTATATTAACAATTGTATTAGACAATTTGTTTTGTTCTTCATATACTACAGCACCAATAGGTGAAATTAATTGGATAATACTATTTGGTTGAATCCCTTGAACATGAAGTGTTGAACTTGCTGGATTTGGAAATACTTGAATTGCTTGTTTAGAAATCAAATCAGAACTTGCATTGTTAACATCATTGATATTTACGTCTAATTGCTGCTCGTAAGTACCTCCATTACCATCGTCTGCTTTAACTCTGATGGAATAGGTCGATTTGCTTTCGTAGTCGAATATTGCGTTGGATTTAAGAGTAAGCTTATTTTGCAAATGCGACTGCTCTTCGTTCACGAATGACAGTCACTTTGATTTGCCCAGGATAGATCATCTCTTTCATGATTTTTTGCGAGATGTCGAATGATAATAAGTCAGCACTTTTATCATCTAAGCTGTCACTATCTACAATCACACGAAGCTCTCTACCAGCTTGGATAGCAAATGCATTTTCAACACCACTAAAGCCAATCGCTAATTTTTCGAGGTCTTGTAAACGTTTGATATAGCTTTCGGAGTCTTCTCTTCTTGCTCCAGGTCGTGAACCACTAATGGCATCACATGCTTGAACTATGGGAGAGAAGAGGTTTGTCATTTCAATTTCATCGTGGTGAGCACCAACAGCATTACATACCTCTGGATGTTCCCCAAATTTTTCACACAGCTTCATTCCGAGAAGTGCGTGTGGCATTTCGCTATCTGTGTCGGGCACTTTACCAATATCATGAAGAAGACCTGCACGTTTAGCCCGTTTGGCATCCAACCCAAATTCTGCTGCCATGGTTGCACACAAGTTGGCTACTTCTCTACTGTGTTTGAGGAGGTTTTGTCCATAGGAAGATCGAAAACGCATTCTACCTACCATACGAATTAGTTCAGGGTGTAGTCCGTTGATGCCTAGGTCGATAACAGCTTGTTCTCCATATTCTACTATTTCTTGATCCACGTCTTTCTTTGTTTTAGCAACTACTTCTTCGATACGTGCTGGGTGGATTCGCCCGTCAGTTACAAGGCGATGTAGTGATAGTCGAGCAATTTCTCTTCTAACGGGATCAAACCCTGATAGTATGATTGCCTCCGGCGTATCATCGACAATAATTTCAATACCTGTAGCAGCTTCAAGGGCACGAATATTTCGTCCTTCTCTACCAATAATTCGCCCTTTAACATCGTCGTTGTCAATATTAAAGACAGTCACAGAATTTTCGATGGCTTGTTCTGCAGCCGTTCTTTGAATGGTCTGGAGAATCATTCGTTTAGCATCTTTATTAGCTGTTAGTTTAGCTTCTTCAATGATGAGTTTTTGTTGGGCAAGAGCCTCTGTGTGTGCATCTTTGGCTACAGCTTCAATCATTTGTGCTTTTGCTTCATCTTTACTCAATCCAGCAATTTTTTCAAGTTGGGTTATTTGTGCACTGATTTGATCTTTTAGCTCTTCTTTTTTCTCTTTAATAATTTCGTGTTGTTTGTTAAGGTTCTTTTTAACAGCATCAAGCTCCTTTTCTTTTTGCTTGTTGTTGTCAATTTTGGAATCTAAACTTTGTTCTTTTCTCTTTATTTCATTGAGTTGTTGTTCAATTTCTCGGTCTTTATTTCGAGTAGATTGTTGATGCTCATTTTTGAGCTTAAGGAATTTTTCTTTTGCTTCTAATTCTCGTTCTCTTTTGTAAGCATTTGCCTTTGCTTGAGCTTCTTTGAGAATAATCTCTGCTTTGGATTCCATTTCGGCAGCTTTTGTGCTAGAATTCTTGGATGCAACAGTCCATGCTATCCCACCACCTATGGCTAATCCTGCAATTGCGATTATAGCTTCTATCATTTTTCTTTTTTCATTTTAGAAAAAGAACTGAAGGGCTGAATATTGAGAAATCCTGGTTGACCAATTTAAATTTCGAGCAATTGCTCTAATCTTTTAAGCTTTGTATTTATGGTAGAAAAGTCACTTGAGTCAGCAATAGTTGTCTTTTGTTTCGAGGCAAATTCAAGGGCAACCATAGACAATGCATCTTGTTTGTCTTGTATTGAAAAATTTTGGTTGTAGTATTTAGCTCGTTCATTAATTTTATTCACTGCACTTCTTACCCCTTCTTCTTCAGAGGTTTTGATGCGAAGTGGATAAAACCGATCGCAGATATTGACTTTTATGGAAATCTCGTTTTCAGACATTTAGTCTGTTTCTGTGTTAGTTTATAGGTTAATTAATTTTATGCATTGATCAATCTCTTGAATCATTCGGTCTATCTTTTGGATAAACTTTGTACGATCTTCAGGATTATCTATGCTATATGCAAGTTTAATCATTTTATTTGTTTCCTCAAGGTTTTTCAACTTTTGAGCAGTGTCTTCTAGTTTATTTTTGAGTTCTGAATTTTCATTTTTGAGTTGTTCATTTTCTGAAATTAACTTCTTGTTTCGTTCTTTTATTTGAGCGATTTTAAGCTCTATGTGTTCTAAACGAGCAAGTAGTTCCATTATTTTCTAATTATGGCATTGACATTTTTTTCTAAATTTAGAATGAGTTTTTGCATCAAATGGTCAATTTCTGAATCTTCCATCGTTTTTTTAGGGTCGTGTAAGAAAAAAGCTACTGAAAAAGACTTTTGATTTTCTTCTAAGGGTTTGTCCTCGTATACATCAAATAGCAGAATATCTGTAAGCTTTTGTTGCAATGTTGATTTGGCAACTTTGGCTACATCTTCATAACCTGTTTCTTTTTGAAGAACGATGGAAAGATCTCTTCGAACAATTGGATATTTGGGTATTTCTTTGAGCTGAATAGTTGAATTGGCAAGAGACAAACAAGCATCCCAGTCAATGCTCAATGTAATTACCTCTTGCTTTAATCCATGAAACTTGAGTTGATTTGATGATACATTCTCAAGCTTCATTACCTTTTTTATCTTACTCTCAGAAATATTCAGTTTTTTTCCAATTCCTGTTGCAACTGCAATGAGCTCATTGTGAGTCAGATGGGTACTTTTTACACTCCAATGTTCGGGGTGTCTGTTACCTGAGAAAGTGAGCTGTAAAACTTCTTTTTCAATGTAATTGTCTTCTTTTTTTATATATGTTTTACCAAATTCAAAGAATTTAAGATCTGTATTTTTTCTGTTTACATTGTATGCTACGGATTCGAGGGCAGAATTGGTTAATTCCATTCTCATCACATCCATATCAATACTCAAAGGGTTGAGCATATAAACGGCCTCTTTTAGCTCTTCTTCAGCATACATTCGTGATGGAACTAATGAGTTGTTCATGATTTCGTTGAATCCAATATTTGCAAGGTAATTACTGATTTTAGATTTCAGTTTATTAGGTGCATTCTTATCAATATTTGATGGAATGTAGTTCACCTTATCTGGAATGGGGATATTATCAAATCCATAAACCCTGAGGATTTCTTCGTAAATATCTACAGGTCGTTCAATATCGGGTCTGTATCTTGGGACTTCTAATAGGATATTGATATCGTTGTTGGCAAGAATTTTTATTTCTAAATTCTTTAAAATTTCAATTGATTTTTCTTTTGGGATTTCGTAGCCAATAAAACGGATGAATTCATCAAAATTAATTTCGATTTGTCTAGGTTGGATTGCTTCAGGATAGACATCTAAGATCTCTGAACTTATTTCTCCACCAGCTACTTCCATAATTAAGTTTACAGCTCTGGTGAGAGCAAACTCTACCATTTCTGGGTCAATACCTCTTTCAAATCGATAGCTAGAGTCAGTATTCAGACCAAAGCTTTTGGCTGTTTTACGAACAGCAGCAGGGTTGAAGTAGGCACTTTCAATAAAAATGGTGTTAGTCGATTCTGTAACACCTGAGTCAAGACCGCCAAGAACTCCAGCTATTGCAAGTGGTCGAGACGAGTCAGCGATTATAAAATGATTTTCGTTTAGGTCTCTTTCCTCTCCATCAAGCGTAATCAGTTTTTCACCCTTTTTCGCAAATCGAGGGATAATTTTATGATCTTGAATTTTATCGTAATCAAAAACATGCAAAGGTTGTCCTATTTCATGTTGAATAAAATTAGAAACATCTACAATATTATTGATGGGTTTCAAGTCAATAGATTGTAGTCGCTTTTTTAACCATTCTGGCGATTCTTTTACTTCAACAGAAGTAAGCGTTATTCCAGCATATCTTGGACAGGCTTGTTCATCATTGATTGATACGTCTACCCGCATTGTTCCACGAGCATCAATTTTTTCTATCGTGGGCTTTTTGTACTTTGTCCCAGTTAATGCTTGAAGCTCTCTAGCTACTCCAAGGTGAGAGATAGCATCACCTCTGTTTGGGATAATTGCTATTTCGATTTGTTGATCGGTTTCTACTTCGAAAAGATCGGTTAGTGGTGTTCCTGTTTTAGTTTGACTATCTAAAACAAGTATGCCATCGTGATCAGATCCTATTCCTATTTCGTCTTCAGCACAAATCATCCCTTCGGAGACTTCCCCTCTGATTTTCGCCTTTTTAATTTTAAAGCTATCAGTAGGGGTATGAATGGTTGTACCAATTGGAGCAACAACTACTTTTTGACCAACAGCAACATTTTTTGCACCACATACGATGGACAATAAATTGTCCTGACCAACATCAACAGTAGTGAGATTTAGAGAATCGGCATTCGGATGCTTTGTTTTTGACATCACCTCTCCAACAATTAGATTTTTTAATCCTCCTTTGATGGATTCTGTCTCAACAATGTGTTCTACCTCAAGACCACTCATTGTGAGTTTTTCACAAATTTCTTCTAAAGATAAGTCGATATTTATCAGTTGCTTAAGCCAGTTGTAGGATATCTTCATGATAATATGAAACAACGAAGATAATTGTGTAATTCTATTCTGTAGCCTCAGGTGGCAATATTTATTCATATTTTGTTAAAATTGCATGTAGATACATGAATAAAGAACAGATTCAAGAGAGTTTTGTAGCATTTGCTTCAGTGGCTACAGACTACATTCCTAAGTTGGCTTTAGGTCTAATTTTATTGATAACTGGTTGGTGGTTTATAGGCAGATTTACGAAGTGGTTGGAACGAAAATTAAAGTCAACGAAAGTTGAGATAACTCTTATTCCGTTTTTGTGCAGTGTCACACGATTTTCACTGCGGATTTTATTACTAGTGAGTGTGGCGTCAATCCTTGGGATTGCAACAACCAGTTTCGTGGCTATGCTTGGAGCTGGTTCTTTGGCAATTGGTTTAGCTCTTCAAGGTAGCCTATCGCATTTTGCCGGTGGAGTTGTACTATTATTTTTCAAGCCTTTCAAAGTTGGAGACGTCATTGAAATTGATGGGGTTAAAGGAACTGTTCAATCAATCACTATATTGTATACTGTGATTTCCACTCCAGATGACAATACTGCGGTACTCCCTAATGGTCAAGTTGCTAATAATAAGGTGCTTAATTATACAAAGGAGAACAACCGAAGAATTGACCTCTCAGTAGGAATTGCCTATGATCAAGATATTGATAAAGCAAAAAAAGTAATCTCCGACGCGTTGAACTCTGTACCTTTGATATTGAAAGATCCCGAGCCATTTGTTGGTGTGCTAGGTTTTGGAGATAGTGCAGTTAACATTGCATTCAGGCCATACGCAAAATCAGTAGATTACATGGAAGCCTATTTTGCTGCGAATGAAGCTGTGAAAAAGGCGTTGGATAATCATCAAATAGAGATGCCCTTTCCCCAAAGGGATGTTCATATTAAGTCTGGGAAGATTTAATTAAAGAAGTTCTAGTGCTAGCTCTGGAGGCCTACAAACTAGGGCTTTTTCAGCTGTTTCAACAATTGGTCTTTCCATGAGTTTTGGGTATTCAATCATTGCTGAAATGTATTCTTTGTTGTTCATTTTTTTTCCTTTAAACTTCTCCTTCCAGATGGCTTCATTGGTTCGAATAAGCTCTGCAGGTGGTATACCTATTTTTGAAATTAGAGTTGATAGTTCGTCAAAGGTTAAAGGATTTTTGATGTAGTCAATTATTTCAACATTACTGTTACTCAACAGACTAAGGCATTGTCTGCTTTTTGAACATCGATTGTTGTGGTATATTTTCATATTATTTTGCACTTGGATCGCCCATTACGGTAGTATATTTCAAGACTAGTTTTTTGTCGGGGAAGATTCTTTTGTAACAACTCTGAACAGCAAGAGTAGCCTCATGAAAACCGCATAAAATTAATTTGAGTTTACCTTCATATTGATTGATATCTCCAATAGCAAAAATACCGGGCACATTGGTTTGGTAATCTTTGGTATCCACAAGTATGGCCTCCTTACCCAAGTCTAGACCCCATTCTTTGATTGGCCCAAGTTTTGGACTAAGGCCAAATAAGGGAATAAAGTGGTCAGCGTTTACGGAGATGACTTCTTGATCTTTCTGAGTAATTTCAACCGAGGTTAAATGCTGATCTCCATCAAGTTTTGAAATTTGAGCTTCTCTAATCAATCGAATTTTACCTTGGTTTGCTAGTTCATCTACTTTTTCTACAGAATCCAAGGCACCTCGAAACTGTTTTCTTCGATGAACCAAAGTTACCTCACTTGCTACATTAGCAAGAAATATGGTCCAATCTAACGCACTATCTCCACCACCAGCAATTACAATTTTCTTGTTACGATAGACCTCAGGGTCTTTGATAATGTATTCAACCCCATGATCTTCAAATTTTTCTAAGTTTGATAATTCTGGTTTTCTCGGAGCAAAGCAGCCGAGTCCACCCGCAATCATGATGTTTGGTGCTTTGTGTTGTGTACCTCTATCAGTAGTTATAATAAATTGATTATCATCAGTCTTGGTGATATTCTCAGCTCTTTCACCAAGTGTAAATCCAGGGTCAAATGGAGATGATTGTTTAACCAAATTGTCAACTAATTCACCTGCAAGTATGCTTGGGAATCCAGGGATGTCATAAATGGGTTTTTTAGGATATATTTCTGCTAGTTGTCCGCCTGGTTGTGGTAGGTAGTCAATCAAATGGCATTTTAATTTGAGTAATCCAGCCTCAAATACAGCAAACAAGCCAGTTGGACCAGCTCCAATGATAATGATGTCAGTTTCAATCACGTTGCAAAGGTAATTATCTAATAACTCATCTACTATTAAAATGTTTCAGATATTTATGGTTGAATGAGTATTATTTTATGATTTAAAATAGAAAAATCGTTCAAGCAAACTAATTTTACCGCCATGAAATGGGAGCTAACCACTGTCTATTCTACGTGGTTCATATTTGCTTGTATTAGTCTGGGGGTTTTATACGCTTGGGTATTATATTTCTATAATCAAAAAAATACAGATAGTCTTGGTGGAAAGGTAGTGTATGTGCTTTCATTTTTTCGTTTTTTACTTGTTGGATTATTGTCTTTTCTTTTAATCGAACCAGTGATTAGACACATGAATTATGTTGATCAAAAACCGATTATGGTCATGCTTGTGGATGATTCTAAGTCGATGGACTTAATGAGAGATTCAACTCAAAAAATTATAAATAAGTTAAATACAATTGGAGAAAGCTTGAGCAATGACTATCAAATTGATTTTGTTCGTTTTGATAAGTCGCTCCATTATGCAGATTCAAAAACAGTTGAATTGAAAGGCAATGAAACTAATATTGGTAGGGCATTACGGGAGGTAAAATCACAATATTTTAATCAAAATTTAGGTGGAGTTGTCCTGGTAACAGATGGAATTCACAATGCAGGTGTTAATCCGTTGAGTGTTTCAGAAAACTATAATGTCCCCATCTATACCATTGGAATGGGAGATACAAATCAGTATGCAGATTTGAGGATTCAAGATGTGGAATGTAATTCCATGGCTTATCTAGGCAGTAACTTTAAGTGCTTGGTAGAATTGAAAGCAGATAAGCTGAAAGATAAAGATGCTACTATTCAAATTCTAATAAATGGAAGTGAGGTCAAACGAAAAGATGTTTTTCTGTCTTCAAATCAATTTTTCAAAGAAATTAATTTTAACTTAGAAGCAACAAAAATTGGAGTAAATCGAATTGATGTTAAGTTGACTGTATTTGACTATGAAAAAAATAGGAAGAATAATTCCGCAGTGTTTTATATTGATGTGATAGATGGGAAACGAAAAGTGCAGATATGGAGTGAAATGCCTCACCCTGACATAGGAATGATGAAATCTTCTATCGCCTCAAATATGAATTATGAGGTCCAAGTAAAAATGAACCAATTTGTAGTTGACAGACAGTTGGACTTGGCGATTTTACACAATTGGTTTTCAAGTCAAAGCCAGTTGGATTTATTTGAAGAGCTGAAGATGAACGGAGTGCCTGTATTGTGTGTTGTGGGTGATCGATTTAATCCAAGCTATTTTAATAGAGGTAGCCAGAATATTAAATTTAAAAGCTTTGGAAGAGTCTCTAATTCAACCTTACCCATTTTAAACACAGAATTTAGTTATTTCAATGTTAAAGAAAAAGCAGGATTGATCAGTCAATACCCACCGCTAAAGTCACCTTATGGTAACTGGCAGGGATTTTCATCAAATGATATTTTTATGTATCAAAAAATTGGAAATGTTGAAACAAAAGAGCCTCTTTGGTTAATGCATGATGAGAATAGTTATCGATATGGGGTGATTTCTGGTACAGGATTATGGCAGTGGAAGCTGGCAGATTATGAGCAAAATAAAAATCATGATTTAACGAAATTATTATTCAATCAAGGATTGCAATATTTGTCTGTTGAGGAAAATAAAAAATTATTAAAAGTTCAGCCAATTAAATCGGAATTTGGTACAAAAGAACCCGTTGTTTTGCAAGGAGAGTTGTATAATCAGGGTTTGGAGTTTGTGAAAGGGTATGAAATTAACGTATTGCTAAATGATGAGCAAAAAAAGGAGTATCGCTATACGATGAATGATCAAGATGTAAAATATAGCCTTACACTAAATAATTTGAACCCAGGATCATATAATTATGTGGCAAGTGCTGCTATAGGAAGTCAAAAATTATCAGATAATGGATCCTTCGTTGTGATGGATTTGCAAAAGGAATTGATGAATCAAACAGCAGACTTTGATTTGCTAAAAAGACTTGCTATCAAGACCAGTGGCCGCTTCTATGAACCCACGATTATAGACTCTTTAGGGTATAATTTGTTAAGCAATAAAGTGGGTAAAACTCAAATATTAGATCAACATAAATACACGGACTTTATTCGTTTTAGAGTGTTATTTTGGGTGATATTTTTGATATTATCTATAGAATGGTTTGTTCGCAAATGGGCTGGGGGTTACTAGATTTGCTAAAATATTTAAGTATTTATCCGATTTAACTTAAAAAATAGTATACTTTTGCAGCCCTTAAATAGAAATATTTAGAATTAAGATACGATGCGATTAACAGCGGAAAAGAAATCAGAAATTATAGCACAGTATGGTGGAGATGCCAAAAATACTGGTCATGCGGAGGCACAAGTAGCTTTGTTTACACACAGAATTTCGCACCTAACAGAACATCTCAAAAAGAACAAAAAAGATTTTTCTACAGAATTAACCTTAGTTAAACTCGTAGGCAAGAGAAGATCTCTATTGAATTATATCGCCAAAAAAGATATTGTTCACTACAGAGAGCTCATAAAACAACTAGGTATCAGAAAGTAACCTTATCTGCCTGCATCAGTAGGTAAATTAAAATTTCTGAAAAAAGTCCTAACCGTGAAAGTGAATTAAGGTATAGATGTTTATACTGCATTTTTTATTTTCAAGTCGAATAATTTCTAGCATATTACCTACTGGTAAGAATAGCTCTAAATTTCAACCAAATAGATAAAAAATGGTTGACAATTAAAAAAATAACAAACGGTAATACCGTACAATTATGAATGTATTAACACAAAAATTAAGTTATGGTGATGGCAAGGATGTCATTATCGAAACTGGAAAACTAGCACGTCAGGCTCATGGGTCTGTTGTAGTTACTCAAGGAAAACTAAAATTATTAGCGACAATTGTATCGAATAAAGATGCCAGAGATGGAGTAGATTTCCTACCTATGTCTGTAGATTATCAAGAGAAATTTGCTGCTGGAGGAAGAATCCCAGGTGGTTTTTTAAGACGAGAAGGAAGATTATCCAATGCAGAAATATTGGTTTGTAGGATTGTAGATCGAACACTTCGACCTTTATTCCCTTCTGATTATCACTCCGAAACGCAAGTAATGATTCAGTTGATATCTGCCGATCCAGAGGTTATGCCTGATGCACTAGTTGGTTTAGCCGCTTCTGCTGCATTAACCATCACAGATATTCCATTTGAGGGTCCAGTTTCTGCTCTTAGAGTTGGAAGAATAAATGGTGAGTGGGTGATTAATCCTTATGCTAGTCAAATGGCAGATTCAGATGTGGATTTGATGGTCGCTGGAACTGCAGCAGATATCAATATGGTTGAGGGTGAGATGAATGGGATTTCTGAAAAGGAAATGGTTGAGGCTCTTAAATTTGCTCATAATCATATCAAAAATGATTGTGCAGCACAACTAGCACTTTGTGATCAAATGGGGGGGCGTAAAGCACCACGTGAGTATAATCACGAAACGAATTCAGATGATCTGAAAAAAGAAGTATTTGATGCTACGTATCAGAAGTATTATGATGCAGCTAAAACTCCTTCTGTTAAAGAAGAGCGAGCAGAAAATTTCAAATCTATTGATAACAAATTTATTGACTCATTACCAGAAGACACGGATGATGTCACTATGACCATGGTGAAAAGATACCTTGGAAAATCAAAGAAAGAAGCTGTCCGAAATATGATGTTGGATCTGAAGCAGCGTTTAGATGGTAGAGCATTAAATGAAGTTCGTCAAATTTGGACAGAGGTAGATTATCTTCCATCTGTTCACGGATCTGCGTTATTTACTCGTGGGGAGACTCAGTCATTAACATCAGTTACTTTGGGATCTAAATTGGATCAGCAAATGATTGATAATTATCAAGAGAAGACGTTTAGCAAATTTATGCTTCATTACAACTTCCCTTCTTTTTCAGTGGGTGAGGCTAGGCCAAATCGAGGACCAGGAAGACGCGAAATAGGTCATGGTAATCTTGCTGAACGTGGACTTAAACGCATGATTCCAGATGATTTTCCATACACACTTCGAATTGTTTCAGATATTCTTGAGAGTAACGGAAGTAGTTCGATGGCCACCGTTTGTGCAGGAAGTATGGCAATGATGGATGCAGGGATACAAGTAAAAGCAGGTGTTTCTGGTATAGCAATGGGTATGGTAGCCGATGATAAGGGTCGATATGCAATTTTATCTGATATCCTTGGAGATGAGGATCACCTTGGTGATATGGACTTTAAAGTTGTTGGTAATGAGGATGGAATCTATGCATGTCAAATGGATATGAAAGTAGATGGTTTATCATATGAGGTTTTAGAAGAGGCACTTATGCAAGCCAAAGAAGGCCGTATGCACATATTGAATGAGATGGAAAAAACGATTTCTAAACCAAATCCAGGATTAAAAGATCATGCACCTCAAATTGAGATGATGACTATACCTAAAGAAAAAATTGGTGCCGTTATTGGTTCGGGTGGAAAAGTAATTCAAGAGATTCAGCAAGAAACAGATGCAATTGT
>JAKMFK010000102.1 GCA_022425465.1 Bacteroidia bacterium
TTCGATGTATTGACTTAAATACCAAAGAAGAACTTGGTCGAATAGAAACGGGTGTAGAAGGAATGACTGGACTGGCAGTATATGATAATCAACTTTACTTCGTTTCCTACGCTACCAATTCTCTGTATAAAATAGAAGCAAAGTAAGAGTATTTCAAACCTGCAAGAGAGTATAAATTAAATTACGATTTATCATCGGGGTATTATCGAGTTCATGTTAATGCAGATACGGAACATTTTATAAAAAAATTACTTATAAATAACTGAAAAAAATTATATCCATATTATTAATTCTAACACTTTTCTTGTCTGAGACAGGAGTGTCATTCGCAATGCATTTTTGCGGAGATAAGCTAGTGTCTGCCCAATTAAATATGGGTCAAGACAATGGTGGTTGTGATATGGATAACAGTGATTGCGAATCTACAAATAGTACGGATAGACGACAAAACAGATATTCACCAGAAGTATTAGGAACAACCCAAAACCCAATATTCCCAGAGATTTATGCACCAACTGATGGCTTTGTTTTTACCGTAGGTATAAATATTAAACCCTTTGGAAGAGAAGAGTGTGATGATGAGTGTCACAAGGACTAAATTAATTTTACTATGTACTTATTTATATTTTTTATCGCTTATTCTCTCTTAGTATTTGTTCTAAGGTCATTTTTACTTTGGAAGAAAACCAAAGTCAATCCACTTACCTTTAACAAAGGTGATGATGCTCACGGCTACAATGGAAAAGTTTTTGGCATTATTTCTATTATTGAGTTAATAGTAGTATCTATTTATGCCTTTATTCCAAATTGGCACAAGTTTTTATTGCCGTTTTGGTATTTAGAAAATGACACCTTGGTTTATATAGGTTGGGCATTACTAATCCTATCCTTACTATTTGTATGGTTTGCTCAGTCCAATATGAGGGAATCTTGGCGTATCGGTATAGATGAAGAGAATAAGACAGAGTTGGTAACCAATGGTTTTTTTGCTATTTCTCGTAATCCTATTTTCTTAGGTATTATGATTGCCAACATTGGGTTATTCTTAGTTCTTCCCAATGCTTTTACCTTACTAATTATAGCACTTTCCACCGTTAGCATTAATACACAGATTAGACTTGAAGAAGAATTTCTTGTAAAGGAATTTGGAGAAAAATATACTGAGTACAAGCAAAGCGTTAATAGATGGATAACCTTTAAAAGTGTAAGTAATGATAAATAAGAATCATACCCATATCTATAACGACAGTGGCAAGCAAATATGTTGTTCGCTTGAAGAAAAAATAGATAGAAAGTCACCACCGCCATCGGTACACTCAGATGATGATGGTCATAATCATAGCCACGACCATTACTACGGAAATGAAAGCAATTGGAAGGTCTATTTACCTGCCATTGTCAGCTTCATTTTACTCATTTCTGGTATTGCCCTAGACTATTTTGATATAGCTTTCTTTAAAGGGTGGATCAGGATATTATGGTTTGGAGTTGCATATATTCCTGTTGGGTTACCTGTGTTCAAAGAAGCATTTGAATCACTACGCAAAGGTCAAATATTTACAGAGTTTTTCTTGATGGGGATATTACCTCCGTTGATTACAATGGGATGAAGTCCAGAATTGAGTCTGAGATTAGTGAAAAAAAGGATCAACTATCAAATTTGAAGTCTGTAAAGAGTCCTTTTAAGGTGTATCTCAATAAAACTCTTCCAATGATTGAAAACCTAAGCCAGTATTGGGATGAGGCGGATGGTGAGACTAAAAGGAAAATTCTTGGTTGCATCTTTAAGGAAAACTTCGAAAATTTTGATTTTGAGAGTTGCAACCAGATATTCACTCCAGAGATTGAATCTATTCTGTTGGCCAGCAAGGTTTTGAGAAATGATGTAAATAAAAAGGAGGTCAAAAATGACCTCCTGTCTATAATGGCGCCCTCACCTGGACTCGAACCAGGGACCTATTGATTAACAGTCAACCGCTCTAACCAGCTGAGCTATGAAGGCATTTTGCTTTTTCGATAAAAACTATCTTTTTAAAAGCGTGTGCAAAAATAGATTTTTACTTTAAACGAAAAATAATTTTCACAAATTATTTTGCGAGAATTGAGCAACTTCCAATACCATCTACTTTGGCTGTAATTTTTTTACCAGACTCCACAAAAACCGCCGGAGTAGCTGCTCCTGCTAAAAGGATGTTACCTGCAGAAAAGGGTTGATTGTATTTGGCTGCCAAACGAGAAGCATTGCAAATTGAGCGTAATGGATTGTCAAGTATGGCATTGCTTGTGTCTTCTTCTCTAATTTCTTTATCAAACAAAAGGGACATCGATCGATTGGTCAACGATTCAGGTAAGGGTTGCCATGCACCAATTACAAAACCAGAAGAAGAACAATTATCAGCAATCACATCTTCAAGTGAAAATTTAAAATTAGCAAAGCGTGAATCAATAATCTCAATAGCTGGAGCACATGCTGAAATATATTCGGGAATTTCTTCAAGTGAAATTTCACGATTCAGGTCTTTTTTGAGTAAAAAAGCAATCTCAGGCTCGGCTCTAGGATGAATAAATTGATTTATAGGCAGTGTTTCTCCATTTTTTAGCCACATTGAGTCTGTGAGTCGTCCCCATATCATGTCGTGAACACCCATTTGCTCCATTTTGGCGTATGATGTGAACCCTAATTTCAAACCAACAAATTTTTCGCCTCGAGCATATCTTTCCTCCATCGACAGTTTCTGAATTTCGTATGCATCCTCTTCTGTAAAATCAATTTGATTACTAATTTGGGCTATGGGTTCAGCCCTAAATGCGGCATCGTCAAGTGATTTTGCAATTTCTAATTTGTTCATTTGATGCGAAAATAATCAATGGTGATAACATGAATAAATCTCATTGTGAGTTATGGGGTATAAATACAATTATAGTAATCGTGTTATGATAATATTCGGACTAAATTTGCACGCATGAGTTTACTAGTGATCGGTAGTGTTGCATTTGATGCAATTGAGACACCATTTGGTAAGACAGATAAAATAATTGGAGGTGCTGCCACATATATTTCATTGAGTAGTAGTTATCTGGAAGATAACATCAATCTAGTTGCTGTTGTTGGTGGAGATTTTCCAAAAGCGGATATCCAATTATTGGAATCGCATGGTATTGATACCGAAGGTTTACAGATTAAGGAAGATGAAAAATCATTTTTTTGGAGTGGAAAATATCATAATGACATGAATAGCCGTGATACGTTGATTACGGAGTTGAATGTACTTGAAAATTTTGATCCGATCATTCCAAGCTCATATCAAAACTCAGATTATGTGATGTTGGGAAACCTTTCTCCAGATGTGCAACGTACAGTTATTGAAAGAATGGAGAATAAGCCTAAATTAATTGCGATGGATACTATGAATTTTTGGATGGATATTGCCCAAGAATCATTAGATCAAACCATCGCAATGGTTGATGTTTTAATTATTAATGACGAAGAAGCTCGACAACTTAGCGGTGAATATGCACTCGTTAAAGCGGCAAAAAAAATTATGGCAATGGGACCTCGTTTTTTAATCATAAAAAAGGGAGAACATGGGGCTTTATTATTTGATTCAGAGTCGGTTTATTTCTGCCCTGCTTTACCTTTAGAAGAGGTGTTCGATCCAACAGGAGCTGGGGATACGTTTGCAGGAGGTTTCATCGGTTATCTTGCGTCTACCGATGATATTTCATTTGATAATATGAAGAGAGCGGTTATTTATGGGAGTGCAATGGCTAGTTTTTGTGTTGAAAAATTTGGAACAGAACGTTTAGTTAATCTGGGTAAGTCTGAAATTAATTCTCGTGTTCAACAATTTATTGATTTAAGTCAAGTTCAGATTTCGATATAACCATGTCAAAGGCTATTTGGAAATCTAAAAATGAACCTGATCTTTCACTCGTTGAAAATTTAAAATCAGCATTAAACGCACCGGATATTATTGCAAGGATGCTTGTTCAAAGAGGGATTGATACGGTTGATAAGGTTAATGCATATTTTAATCCACGTGTAGAGGATTTACACGATCCTTTTTTGATGAAAGATATGGACAAAGCAATTGAACGCGTCCAACTTGCTCAAGAAAAAAAAGAAGGAGTTTTAATTTATGGAGATTATGATGTTGATGGAACAACTTCTGTTGCTTTGGTATATTCTTTTTTTAAGGATAAGTTTGATAAAATTGATTTTTATATTCCAGATCGTTACAAGGAAGGCTATGGAATTAGCACTCAAGGGATTGATTATGCAAAAAATGCAGGGTTATCGTTAATAATTGCTCTAGACTGTGGCATTCGGTCTATAGATAAGGTGGAATACGCAAAGTCTTTGGGCATTGACTTTATAATTTGTGATCATCATTTGCCCGGTGATTCTATTCCCAATGCTGCTGCGGTATTGGATCCCAAGCAAGAAGATTGTGATTATCCATTCAAAGAACTTGCTGGTTGTGGAATTGGCTTGAAGCTAGCCCAGGCATATGCTCAAGTATGTGATTTGGACGAACGATCCTATTTACAGTATTTAGATTATGCAACTCTTAGCATAGCTAGTGATATTGTTCCAATTGAAGACGAAAACCGGGTAATTGCTCATTTTGGTTTAAAAATCATTAATCAACAACCCAGAACTGGGCTCAAACAACTTATAAAACTTGCAGTAAATAAAGAGCAATTATCAATAGGTGATTTGGTGTTTTACATTGGTCCTCGAATTAATGCTGCTGGGCGAATGAAGGATGCAAAAACAGCAGTAAAAATGCTAATTGCTGAAGATGAGGCCACAGCTGATCGTTTTGTTTCTGAATTGCAGACTCAAAATGAGGAACGTAGGTTGGTTGATCAGCAAATAACAAAAGATTTAAAGGGAATTGTTGAACAACACCCCAGCTTATTAAATCGTAAAACCCTTGTATTCTACCAAGAAAATTGGCACAAGGGCGTTGTTGGGATTGCAGCAAGCAGGGCAATAGAATTATACTACAGACCAACGATTATACTCACCAAAGGTTCAGACAACATACTGGTTGGAAGTGCTCGGAGTGTTCGCGGTTTTGATGTTCATGCTGCTTTAGAAAAGTGTAGTGAACACCTTATTCAATTTGGAGGGCATATGTATGCTGCTGGTATGACTTTAAAATCAGAAAACCTTGAGGCTTTTAGAGAAACATTTGAGTCAGTTGGAGCGGAAATACTGACAGAAGAATTGCTAACCCCAAAAGTGTATTATGATGCAGAATTAGATGTCAATGATGTTAATCACCGATTCTATTCAATTATAAATAAAATGGCTCCTTTTGGTCCAGCGAATATGACGCCTGTTTTTTATGCAAAGGGATTAAAAGATGACGGTACAGGAAAAGTGATAGGAAAGACGGCTGAGCATTTAAAACTAAATATAAAGCGACCATCAGGTTCTATACCCGCATTGGCTTTTGGAATGGCAGACCGATTTTCAACCATAAAAAAAGCAGACTCTTTTGAAGCCTGCTTTCAGGTTAATGAAAATATTTTTCGGGGTAGTCGAACGCTTCAACTTGTGTTGAAGGATATTCGATTTACCAACGATGTCTGATGTGTTTTCTTTTAGTAAGACTAAAATCCAAAGCGAGGTATCCAACCATGGATAGGTTGGTTGCAGAGCCTAACCGAGAATCTTTGTAGATATCAAGCAAACCATAGTTAGCTCTTGTCCCCAATATTAGTCTGTTTTTTCCTTCACGGATGCTAAAGTTTACTCCAAGACCAGCAGTGAATCCAACATCGATGGTGTTTGCCTCTTGGTTTGCTTCAGATATTGGATCATCTGAACCTGCATAGTTGGATACGATCGTCTGATCAACGTAGATATCTAAAGCTGTTCCATACGAAAAGTTTGGACCGCCTTCAACAAACCAATAACTTGATGGTTGTCCCACTCTGTAGGGAACTAATTCGTCTTTCTTAAATGGAATCATATACTGAACAGTAAGTGGTACTTGTATATAGGTTCCTCCACCTGCAAAATATTCATTATCATTTTGTAAGTATTCAATTGAACGAATATCAAATAAGACATCTCCTTCAGCTATAAGTCTTTTGGTTAGTTGGTGTTTGTATCCGAGACCAGATAAAATTGCTGTTCCACCTTTAGCTCCGTCACTTCCACTAGCTAAGGCAAGTCCTCCTCCAACTTTTAAATTTAGCCACATTTGTGCATTGGTACTCAAATTCATTGCTAGAATGATAGATAGCGATATAAGAATTTTTTTCATCGTTTATTTATTTAAGTTTGACAAATATACTTTAAAACCAATATTTGTTATTCATTAGTATGCTACTTTTGAATTAGTTATGCGTCTTCGAGCAGAAAATTTAGTAAAGCAATACAAAAAGAGAAGAGTCGTCAATGATATGTCTCTAGAGGTGGAGCAAGGTGAAATCGTTGGATTGCTAGGTCCGAATGGAGCGGGAAAAACGACTACTTTTTATATGACAGTTGGATTAGTCACACCTGATGAAGGTGAAGTCTATTTGGACGATGAAAAAATTACAGGCTTAGCCATGTATCAGCGAGCTCAGAAGGGGGTAGGTTACTTGCCACAAGAGGCTTCAGTGTTTAGAGATTTGTCTGTTGAAGATAATATTTTGGCTGTTTTAGAGCTAACAAATAAATCAAAGGAAGAACAAATTGAAAAAACAGAATCCCTGATTTCTGAATTTGGTCTTGAGAAAGTTCGAAAGAATTTAGGTAAGGTCTTAAGTGGTGGTGAACGCAGAAGGTGTGAGATTGCGAGAGCACTTGCTGTAGATCCGAAGTTTATTCTTTTGGATGAGCCGTTTGCAGGTGTTGACCCCATTGCGGTGGAAGACATTCAACAGATTGTTCAGAAGTTAGTTGACCGTAATATTGGTGTTCTTATAACCGACCACAATGTGCATGAAACACTCAGTATAGTTGATCGTGCTTATTTGTTATTTGAAGGAAGATTACTTAAGAAGGGAACAGCAGAAGAGCTTGCTGCTGATGAAATGGTTAGAAATGTATATTTAGGTAAAAATTTTGAGTTAAGATCCTAAACCAATTAGTTTTCAAAATAACGTTCTACTTTTTGTTTGTAGTAGGGCTGTAATTCAGGAGAAATTCTTCTAATCATTTCAATTTCTTTCTCTTTTTCTTCCAAGTATTTTTCAATGTTTTTAGGTAGTGGGCGATTGATTTCTCGTCCCTCATTAGATGATCTAGTTTGGTCTTGCTCTTGCTCTTTTTCAGCTTTTTCGTGTTCACTCAATTGGAATTCGATTTGATTCAGTTTTTGAAAGGTTTGATTGTTCAACCTTTTGTTGTAAAAGTCTTCCTCAACTTTATCCATTAAATCTTGCGTTTTTTTGAGATCTCCCAAACTGCCTCCTTTACCTTCTTTTTGCAGTTTGCTATTTAAATCTTGGATTTTTTTTCGAAAAGCTGCTTGTTTCGCTGCCATTTCAGCAAATTCTTTGCTTGACGGACTCCCTTTGCCTTGCTTTTGTCCCTTTTCTAGATCTTTTATTTGTTTGGCTAGTTCATCTTGCATTTTTTTGATAGCACTAGCATTCGGCTTCTGTGATTTTTCCCCATTTTTAGCTCCTCCTGGTTTTTTGCACTCTCCTTTTGGTTTTCCCTTATTCTGCATCTGACTTTTCATCTGTTGTTGCATTTGTTCAAGGGATGCACTCAACATCAGAGCTAGATTATTATAACCTGTCATAGCATATTGTTGAGTTACTAGTGCATTATTAGTAAGTCGTTCTCCAAGGTATTTGATGGATTCTTTTAAGTTCTCGTTCACCCTTGAGATTTCTTCATTAACCAAAGATTGAATTTGTTCGTTTCGTTTGCTCAATGCCAATAAAGAATCTTCCACCATTCTTGTTTCATCCTTTATACGCTGTTGATCTTGTCGTAATTCAACATATTTGGGGCTGTATTTTTTGTTCTTTTTAAATTCATCAATTAGTTTTTCCTGATCAAATGAAAGTTGGATTAAATTTTCTAAAATTTGTCGAAGATTGTTATAATCTTCTGTTTGTTGCTCCTCATAAGCTTCATCCATTTCTTGTTGCATCTCCTGTGCTAATTGATTGATATCATCAGCAGCTTCACTCATTTTCTGTGAGGCATTTTTAGACTTGCCTTGTTGTTCCTTGGACAGTGCATCCTTCATTTTTTGGCTGATGCTTTCTTGTTTTTCTTCATGTTGACTTAATTTAAGGGGTTTCTCTAAGTCCTTATTTTTTTGGTCAATCTGTTTTAAATCTTTTTTAATTTCATCGAAGGCCTTATTCAGTTTTTCTTGTTCAGCAGTCTTATCCTGTTTTTTATTATTTGTATTAGATGCAAGTTCTTTTTCTTGTTTTGCTAATTCATTGAGCTTATCAATGGTATCTAATAGTTTCTTTTCAAGTTCGAGTTCCTTGAATAATTCCAAAAGACGATCCATTTCCTTATTCATTTGTTTTTCGTCGAATTTCAACTCTTGTAGGGCGTTTTGAAGCTCATCTTTTTTATTTTTATTGAGTAGTTCCTGAATTTTATCCATGAGTTTTTGCGTCTCTTCATCCAAAACATCTTTCATGATATCTTCTAGCTTTTTTTGCTTTTCTAACAACTCTTCTTGTTGTGAATTAAATTCGTTTTCCTTAAAGTTTTTCTCTAAATTCTTTTGAATTGAATTTTTTAATTTTTCTTGAATTGTTTTCTTTTTTTCTAATAACTCTTGAATTTTTCTTTTATCATTCCAATCGAGTTTTTTCTTTTCGGTGAGCATTTTTTCAACGCTATTCATTTGTTCTTCTAAATTTTTAGATTCAGACTGTGCGTTATTTAATGATTCTTTGATCTCTTCGTTTAGTTTTTCTGTTAATTGTTCAATTTCATCTTTCGAGGGAAGTTTGTATGTGGAAGTGTTTGTTTTGGTGGATTTTGGTCCATTTATTCCATCATTATCCCATATCGTGAAATAATATTCTATCTGATCATTAGGTTGAACTTTAAGGGTTTCTAAATCCCATAAATGATAAAACCCTTGACTTGTTTGTGTTGTATTAATTGAAATTGAGGTAGGATTTGTATTACTCTCAATAGGCTGACCATCTCTGTAATGTGTATAATGAAAGTCAAGTTTTTTGAAACCATAATCATCAGAAATTCTTCCCATGAAGTACAAGACTTTTTGACTCAAACTATCTTTTTGAGCACTTACCTCAATTTCGGGATGTAAATCTGGGATGACTTGAATAGAGAAATTTATGGAGTCACCTTTTTCAATCTGATTATTTTGTGCAACGAGTTTAAGTCTATCCGATTTTAAAAACCGTTTACGAATGGAGGTTTGGTTGTTCTCTAGAATTAAGGAGTCTTTTCCTGAGTTAATGTTCAGATATTTCACATTTTTTGTATTGATATTCCACTCAATTATGGTTCCTGCTGGTATATTGATCTCTCCAATATTCTCTATTGATTTAGCTTCTTTTCGAAGGTATTTGGGATAAATAAGTTTAGTGTTAGTGCTAATTATGCTTGGTTTAGCGGCTACAGCTAATCGGTATTGCCGGCTAGAAAAACCACCTGCTTCAAAGAAAATCTTTTCTGTCTTTTGAATATTCCGTAATTGGTATGAGAATGATCCCAATTCACTCATCCTCATCTTATATCGATAGGACCCAACATTAAGATAAGCATCTTGTGGAATTTGGTCTCCTTCAGTAATCAGGTTGATATTTACGTCATCATTCTGGATTGCTACCTTATTTTCAATGTCAGTTATAAAATCAAAAGGGGCCTCTATTTCAAAATGAGTATTGTATTGCACAACACGTTGACTACTTTTTTTGAAACCAGGAGTAATAATTAATATTAAAATAAGCACAACCGCTGGCAATAGAGCATACTTAATGTATGGGATATTCTCTTGATATGGAATAGCATTTGCAAAGGGAATTGGAGTTAAGTTTTTGATTCTACGGTTAATACTAGCAATTAGTAGTTGTTGGTCCGAGTTTTCTGATTTCTCTTGAAGTTGAAGCGTGTTTAATAGCTTATCACTGACTTCGGGAAAGTGATTTCCTATGAGGGCTGCAGCTTCTTTATAACCAAAGTTTCGTTTAACATTAATCAAGCCTAAAATTGGACGAAAAACATAACGAACTAATACAGATGTTGAAAGGATAATCAAAGTGAAAAATAAAAATGTTCGAGTTTGTCTTTCAAATCGACCAAAGTATTCAATAAAGCTTAGGGCAAAAAATGAAACAAAGATTATTGAAATACAGATAATTAATCCTTTTAATAATTGATTCTGATAATACTTCTTGATGAAGTGTTCTAAGCGATCTATGAGTTTATTATTGTTCAATTATCTAAGAAAATCAACTAATGCGAAAATAATTGATTTGTTGACGATATGCCTAGATTTAGCTGTAATATTCGAGTCATTTGAGAGGGTGTAAACTATTAAAAATAGGTTGATGTACATAATTTAAACTTAGTGGATTGAGTTATCTTTGTGGGATTAGTTATGATACGTATAGTTACAATGATTTTTTTTCTTCCATTTGTCCTGGGGGCATCTTCATCTATCGGTGAACCTCAAAAAATTAAATGGGTAGATTTTAATACGGGTTTAGCATTGGCTCAACAGACAGGAAAAATGGCGGTAATTGATTGTTATACAGATTGGTGCGGTTGGTGTAAGGTGATGGATAAGAAGACATTTTCAGATCCGAAAATTATTGAAAGAATCAATGAAAACTATATCGCTATCAAGTTTAATCCTGAAAAACCAGGCAAATATTATGCGGGTACAAAGGATTCTTTAAGTGGTCGTCAGTTATTAATGGCTTTGTCCAATAATAAACCATCTGGATATCCTACTTTTTTCTTTTTTGTTCCTCAAGATGCAAAGCTGTTTAAGATGCCAGGATATAAAGATGTCTCTCAATTTGGAGCTACTTTAAACAATATGGAAAAGTATCAGTATGAATTGCTCAAGAAAAATTCTCAATTGAAAACTTCGGAATCAAATCAGACCATAAACGAGAAGTAAAACAAGTAATTAGTGGGAAGAAGAAAACAAAAACAAAAGCATTTTGAAAACGTAGAATTGGTTGCGGCGGGAGGTGAGGGACATGCCTTAGCTAAGATAGATGGAAAGGTAATTTTTGTAAAATATGGTGCACCAGGCGACTTGGTTGACCTTGAAATTGTTGGCCGAAAGAAAAAGTTTAGCTTAGCTAAAATCTCCAAACTTCACCGAGCGTCTGAATTAAGAGTAGATTCATTTTGTGAGCATTACGGTACGTGTGGAGGGTGCAAATGGCAACACATTGAATACTCCTCACAATTGAAATTAAAAGAACAGTGGGCAGACGATTGTCTTGAGCGAATAGGTAAAGTAGGTGTAAACGAAAAACTTCCAATTTTGGGTGCAGACACACAACTGTTTTATCGCAATAAAATGGAGTATACGTTTTCTAATAAGCGATGGTTATATGAAAATGAAACCCTAGCTGATTTAGATCATACCAATGCATTGGGTTTCCATGCACCAGGGAGGTTCGATAAAGTATTGGCCATTAATAAATGTTGGTTACAAGATGACTTAGGAAACGATATTCGAAATTTTGTTTATGATTTCTGTATTAAGCACAATTTTACATTTTACGACTTAAGGGAACATACCGGTCTAATGCGAAATTTGATGTTAAGAAATACTCGAAAAGGAGACTGGATGGTTAATGTAATTTTTGCAAAAGATGAGCCCGAAAACAGAAACCTTCTTTTGAATGCAATCCGTGAAAAATTCAATCCATATGCATTGAATTACTGCATAAATGAAAAGTTAAATGATAGCACATTTGACCAGACATTTATTAGTTATAAGGGAAATTTTGAAATACAAGAAGAACTCAATGGGTTAAAGTTTAATATATCACCTAAATCTTTTTTCCAGACTAATCCTATTCAAGCAGAAAAACTGTATCAAGTGGCATTGGACTTTGCAGGAATTACAGAAAATGATGTTGTTTATGATTTGTATTGTGGAACAGGAACAATTACATGTTTAGCTGCTGCTAAGGCAAAAAAAGCAATTGGTGTTGAGATTATTGATGAGGCTATTGAAGCTGCTAAAGCAAATGCGGCGATTAATAACATAAATAATGTTGAGTTTCTTGTTGGGGATATGAAAGATGTATTTAATCCTGAATTTTATGCCAAACATGGTAGCCCTGATATTATTATAACAGATCCACCACGAAGTGGAATGCACCCCAAGGTGGTAGAATATTTAAGCGAGATAAAAAGTCCGAAATTGGTTTATGTGAGTTGTAATCCTGCGACTCAAGCTAGGGATTTGGCTATATTAGACTCAACCTACCAAGTTGTAAAGTCTCAAGCGGTTGATATGTTCCCGCAAACGCATCATGTTGAGAATGTGGTATTATTGGAATTGAGATCAACTACTTGATT
The DNA here is from genome assembly GCA_022425465.1 of Bacteroidia bacterium. Taxonomy (GTDB): domain Bacteria; phylum Bacteroidota; class Bacteroidia; order NS11-12g; family UBA9320; genus UBA9320. Next base: position 12,518 of record JAKMFK010000102.1, read on the forward strand.
TCGTAGATCATCTCAAAATCATCCATAATAAATCCGTTTCCAATATCAATAACGAGTTCTCTTTTTTGAACAAACCCAAATTTTTGGTAGGCAACTATGGTATTTTCATTGTACTTGTTTACTGAAAGCGTGATGTATTGACAATTTAATTCTTTTGCTTTTTGGATTATAAATTGCATCATTTGTCTACCATGTCCTTTACCTCGATGGGCTTTTTTTAAGTATATTTTACTTAAAAAAAGAGAATGGGTCTCATCTTTGATTGAATAGGATAGATAGCCGATGGCATGATTGTCTTTTCGGACAGTAAAATAGTTATAATTATCGTTGATTTGAGCTTGAATGGTAGATTCAGATTGAAATTTTTCGAGCATGTAATCCACTTGATCTTTCCCAATGATAGGAGTGTAATGCTCCTCCCAAATTTCTTTAGCCAAGTGGGCAAGATTCGAAATATCTTGAGATTGCATAACTGGAGTATATTGTAGTTTATCGATTTCCAAGACGAATAATTGGAACGAATTTGAGACTTTATTTTAGATTTTTGTAGATGATATTCAAATATTATAGAAATTTGAGGACTTATAATATAAATGGATAATACAATCAAACCCAATGAACAAGAATTGTTACAATCGTTGGATGGTGATATAAAAATGCTCAAGAAAGAGTTGAATGAAACTGTAAAAGCGATTGTAGACGGAGGATATTCCAAGTTTCCGATTTTGCTAGCTCATGAAGAAGAAATTGCGATAGCTCAAAAAGTAATCGATAGAAAAGAGTATGAAACTAGCTTTAGCTTTTCAGCTAGTACAATGGAGGAACTCGTAGCTAGAAACATCATACTAGACGATAAAAAGGATACGTTTGAAAAACAGTTTTTAGCTCAGTCAGACTCGTTTTGTATTTTGCTTGTTCATCAGGAAAGTATGAAGTTCATCTTCAGTAAAAAGTAAAACATACCTATGAATCCCAAAGTAGCTGTTGTCGTTTTAAATTATAACACCCAAGCCTTACTTGAAAAGTATCTTGGTGATATACTGGCTTCTGACTATGATAACATGGATGTTTGGGTGGTAGATAATGCCTCTAAGGATGATTCGGTTTCTTTTTTGAAAAGTCAGTTTCAAGAACAAGTTCATATTCTTGTTTCAGAAGAAAATAGGGGTTATGCAGGAGGTTACAATTGGGCATTAAGTCAAATTGATGCAGAATATTATGTACTTATCAATAGTGATGTTCGAGTATCAAAAAATTGGTTAAACCCTCTTGTTAGTTTGGCAAAAAAGAATTCTAAAATTGGAGCGATTCAGCCTAAAATTCTTGATGATAAAAAAACACAATTCTTTGAATATGCTGGTGCAAGTGGTGGATATATTGATAAGTGGGGATACCCTTTTTGTAGAGGAAGAATTTTTGATACATTAGAAAAAGATACGGGTCAGTACGATGATGCAAGACCTATATTTTGGGCATCTGGAGCATGTTTGTTTGTTCGTTCAGAAGCTTTTAAGAAGTCTGGTGGATTTGATGCTGATTTCTTTGCTCACATGGAAGAAATTGATCTTTGTTGGAGGATGCAGAATCTGGGTTACCAAATCTATGTTGAACCAAAATCAGAGGTGTATCATTTGGGTGGTGGTACATTAAGTGAGGGGTCTTCATTTAAATATTATCTGAATTTTAGAAATAACCTTATTCTTTTAACCAAAAACCTGACATCACCTTTTTGGTTAATTACGTTGATTTGGAGGATGGTTTTAGATGGTGTTTCTGCTCTGAAATTTTTGATGGAAGGCAAACCAAATTTAGTTTTAACTATTCTTAAGGCTCATTTTGCTTTTTGGTCTACTTTGAATCGATCGATTACCAAAAGAAAACAAATTCAGTCTGGTTCAAAATCGAAACCCAATCTATACAACCATTCAATTGTGTGGTCCTATTTTATAAAAGGTAAGAAAAAATTTACTGATTTGTCAAATGTTGAATGGCCAATCGATAGCCATTAATACCTAATCCATAAATTCCTCCTTTTACATATTGTGCTAGGAGTTCTTTATGGCGTTCAGATTCACGTTGATAGATATTTGAAATATGAACAGATACTACAGGGATAGCTATACTCGCAACAGCATCGGCTATAGCTATAGATGTGTGAGCATATCCTCCTGCATTAATAACCAAACCAGTAAAACCTTTTTGTTCTGCATCCTGAATGGCATTGATGATTTCACCTTCTACATTACTTTGAAAATAGTCAATGGATAGCTTAGAAAATTCATTTTTTACTTCTTCTAAAAATGCCTCGAAAGTCTTTGCACCATAAATATTGGGCTCTCTTTTGCCAAGTAAGTTTAGATTGGGTCCGTTTAAAATTAGTATTTTCAAAATTGTAGGTTAATAATGGTTCAAAGTTATACATTTGTTTCATCATTTTAGCTGTATGAGTGATCCAATAAAACATGAATGCGGTGTAGCCTTAATTCGATTGAGAAAGCCGCTGGAATTTTATCGCGAAAAGTATGGAACGGAGTTGTATGGGTTGAAGAAACTGCAAATGTTGATGAACAAACAGCTCAACAGAGGTCAAGATGGAGCTGGTGTTGCGGCTATAAAACTTAATCCAGAATACGGCAGTCGTTACATTGCAAGAGAGCGTGCAATTGGTTCTGGTGCAGTGGGGGCACTTTTTGATCGCTTAAATAAAAGATATCAATCATTAAATCCTGAAAAGGTTTCTAATACTTCATGGCTAAAGAAAAACTATCCCTATGCAGGAGAGTTATTACTTGGTCATTTAAGATACGCAACTCACGGGAAAAATAGCATCGAAAATATACATCCCTTTCTACGTCAGAATAATTGGATGAGTAGGAATCTCGTGCTAGCTGGAAATTATAACATGACTAATGTGCAAGCCATGTATCGTCAATTGATTGATTTGGGTCAACATCCCAAAGAGATCAGCGATAATGTTACGATGCTTGAAAAAATTGGTCACTTTTTAGATGAGGAAAATGCCCGTTTATATCATGATTTTCGAGAAGATGGGTTGGATAGCTTGGCAATAGCTGACAAGATAAAAAACAACCTTAACCTCGAAGATGTATTGAAAAATGCATTTAAAAACGTGGATGGAGGTTACAATATGGTGGGTTTAATTGGAGACGGAAATGCATTTGTAATGCGAGATCCTAATGGAATTCGCCCCAATTATTATTGGGCAAATGACGAAGTAATAGTTGTAGCTAGTGAACGATCGGCCATACAGACGGCATTTGATTTACAAGTAGAGGATCTCAAAGAAGTCACTCCTGGATCAGCATTGATAATTGCTCGTGATGGAAGCTTTGAGGAGAAAGAAATTCTTGCCCCACTTGATCGCTTATCTTGTAGTTTCGAGCGAATCTACTTTTCAAGGGGTAGTGATGGGAAAATACATGAAGAGCGTAAAAGACTAGGAAGAAAGTTAGCTAGGCGAATTCTTAAACGCTTGGATTATGATATACGTTCTACCGTATTTTCATACATACCCAATACAGCAGCTACATCCTACTACGGTTTGATAGATGGGATATATAAATACCTAGATAAGTGGAAGAGAGAGTCAATTATCAAATTAGGAGCCAACGCTCAGCCTGAAGAGATAGATAAATTATTGGCTGTAAAAATCAGACGAGAAAAGTTATTGGTCAAGGATGCGAAAATCCGGACCTTCATTGCACAGGATGAAGGTCGAGATGATCTTGTTGGTAATGGTTATGATATCACCTACGGATTAGTCAAACCAACGGATACGCTCGTGGTAGTGGATGACAGTATAGTTAGAGGAACAACATTAAAGAAAAGCATACTTCGAATACTAGATCGATTAGGTCCGAAAAAAATAATTGTTGCATCATCTGCACCAATTATCAAATACCCCGATTGTTATGGAATTGATATGAGTCGGATGAATGAGTTTATCGCATTCAAAGCAGTGAAGAGTTTACTTAAGAAAAATAACAATTTGGCTTTTATGGATGAAGTTTTGGATGCTTGTCAGCAAGAACTCAGAAAGCCAATTGAAGAGATGGAGAATAAAGTGAAGATGCTTTATGATCAATTTACAGATGAGGAAATCGAGCAAGAAATTGCTTTGTTAGTTACCCCAGAAGATATCAAAGCAGATGTAGAGATCGTTTATCAATCCATTGGTAATTTGCATGCCTCTTGTCCAAATCATTTAGGGGATTGGTATTTTTCAGGCAATTACCCCACACCAGGAGGGAATCAGGTAGTTAATCGCAGTTATGTTTACTACATGCAAGGCAGCTCGGATAGAGCATACTAAATTTTTAAACTATCACACTACTAATCCTATTTTCCCCAAACCAATAGGGGATGTCCTCAAGACCATTTACAGGCTTGGTTATGATAAGATTCGCTTTTTTGCCAATTTGAATACTTCCAACTTCATCTTGAACATCCATGGCAAATGCAGCATTGTATGTCAAACCATTGAAAGCTTCTTCAGGCGTTAGTTTCATTTGGGAGCAGGCTAATGCAAATGCTAAATTTAAGTTGCTGCTTGGTGCTGATCCTGGGTTGAAATCACTAGCGATTGCAACAGGGATATTTCGTTGGATAAGTTGTTTAGCTGGCGTGTAAGGGATATCCAAGAACATTGAGCACAACGGTAGTGCTGTAGCTAATGTGTTAGAATTTTCGAGGGCAACATAATCTTCTTCGTTCATCACTTCAAGGTGGTCCACGGATAACGCTCCGTGCGAGCATGCAAGTTGTACCGCACCAAAACTACTGAATTGATTTACATGTACCTTAGCTTTAATTCCGTATTGATCACCTGCTTCGATGATTTGTTTTAAATCGTCCAAATCAAAATAACCAGTTTCGCAAAAAATATCAATAAAATCAGCGAGATTCTCTCCAGCTATTCGAGGCAACATTTCATTGCATACAAGATACATGTATGCTGCTTTATTATTCTTAAATTCTTCAGGGATGGCGTGTGCACCTAAAAAAGTGGATTTAATTGGAATGGGTGAGAGTTGTTTCAACACACGAATGACTCGAAGCATCTTCATCTCGTCTTCGATGTTGAGTCCATAACCACTTTTGATTTCAATGGCTCCAGTTCCATTTTTGATGACTTGTTCGAGTCGGACGTGAGCATCATCATAAAGCTCTTGTTCACTCATTTCGTGCAACTTTTTCGCCGAGTTGAGAATGCCTCCACCAGCTTCTGCAATTTCTTGGTAGGTTTTACCGTGTAGTCGCATTTTCATTTCATCGCTTCTACTTTTGGCAAATACAAGGTGGGTATGAGAATCTACATACATTGGCATGACCAATTTTTGAGCACAATCATGGGTTGTCAATTCGGTGCTTGGGCAATTATTCATGGGTCCAAAATCGTGTATGACTCCATCTCGAATGATTAAGTATGCATTATCTAAAGTACGAACTTGACCTTGTGAGCTTCCCTTTTTTACCTCATTAGAATTATTAGTGATTCCAATCAGTTGTTTGATGTTGGTAAGTACCAAATTATTCATTGAGCTATAGTGTATAATCTGAGAACAAAAATAGGGGTTAG
>JAKMFK010000111.1 GCA_022425465.1 Bacteroidia bacterium
TTGCTACACTATGAGCAGACTCATAAACAACTCGATCTTCATAATGTAACTCAGGAGTAAGCCCATACGTTTTATTCACCCAATTTACACCAAAAACATGGTCCAAATGAGCATGAGTTAAAATTAACCGACATGGTTTTAGTTGGTTTGAATTCAAAAATTCAAAAAATTGAGCATTTTCCTCAGCATGATACATACCTGGATCAATAATTAAAGCATTTGAATCATCATCTGCAATAATATAGGTGTTTTCTGCAAAAGGTCCGAAGGTTAGCTGATATACTTTAGTCATGAAAAAACTGATTCTAAGTCTCGATCTCTGGTCGCATCCATTTTGAGAGCAGTAAATATAAATAATCCAAAAGCGAGGATGGACGATCCACCATAAGATACAAGTGGTAATGGTATTCCTATTACAGGCATAATCCCAATTGTCATTCCAATATTAATGAAAACATGAAAAAATAGGATGGATGCTAAACTACTAATAAAAATTCGCTTATATTTTTTCTTAGCACGAGAAGACAAATAATAAAGTCTAAGAATAAATCCGATATATAGAGCTAAGGTAATACTACTCATTATCCATCCTCCCTCCTCACCAATAGTGCAAAAAATAAAGTCAGTCTCTTGTTCAGGTATAAAGTTCCCCTTAGTGTGCGAACCATTTAAAAAACCCTTTCCCGAAAATCCCCCAGAACCAATTGCAATTTTGGACTGATTTACATTATATCCTGCTCCCCTATTATCCTCAATTAAGTTTAATGTAACTTGAATTCTTTTTTGTTGGTGTTCTTTTAAAAAATTATCAAACAGAAACTGAACACTCATGCTAAAAAAAATGGTTAATCCAACAATTGTTATACTTGGAATTAACAATTTTTTGTTTGTATATGTGAAGGCATAAAAAACGAACAATAACAAAAGTGCAGCAATACTGAAATACAAAGCACTAAACACCAATGTAAGTATGAATACAAAAATCATGAACAAACCAATAAGGATGATTGTTGGGGTCAGTCCTTCAATGTAAAAGACTGGTATGAAACTTAAAAAAACAAGTGCTGACCCCATATCTCCTTGAATAACAATTAACCCCATTGGAATGAGTGTTACAACAGCTAATTTGATGATGTCCTTTTTATTTTGAAAAGAAAAACCGATTCTACTTATAATTGATGCAACAGCAAAACTTGTCCCATACTTCGCAAATTCGGAGGGTTGTATACTAAATGATCCTAATTTAATCCATGATCTAGCACCATTTATATCTACTCCAATAACAAGCACAAGAACTAAGAGTAGCATGAATAGAACATAAAAATACATACTGAACACCTCAAAGAAATTCGCATTCAGCAGAAAAATTACTACACCTAAAAATACAGATGCAAAGAGCCAAACTAATTGCTTACCACTTCTTCCATCAAACAAAGTAAAAACACCTTGATTTGAAGTTGCTGAGTAAACACTAGCAATACCAATAATTGCTATTGATAAAAATAAAAATAAAGCTATTATGTCAATACGAAATTTAGTTCCCATATAAAGACTTATCAATTTTACTCTTGTATTTATATGGAATTAAATTAGAATTCATCATTTGCTTTTCCAGATTTGGACGGCTTGACTCATTCATTGTATCAGGCATCAAATACTTTTCAATCATGAGATGTGCAATTGGAGCTGCCCAGGAAGCACCGTAACCTGATTCTTCAATTACTACGGCAATCGCTATTTGTGGATCTTCAATTGGAGCAAACGCCATGTAAGCTGAGTGATTCTTTCCATGTGGATTTTGTACTGTGCCTGTTTTACCAGCAATATTTATATTATCAATAGCTATATCAGATGCTGTACCAGATACTGTAACCTCTTGCATACCTTTTATTACAGGTTTAAAATTTGACGATGAAATCATGGTATAATTTTTAACTAAGTATTGATTGGGAATACTTCTTATTCCATCGATCTTCTTGATTACATGAGGAGTATAGTAATATCCTTGATTAGCTATAATTGAAGCAACATTTGCAATTTGAATTGGTGTGAGTCCTAATTCACCTTGACCAAACGATAATGAAATAATTCGTGCGTAATTCCAACGATCTTTTCCATGAATCTTATCATAATAAGTCGATTCTTTTAACCATCCCCTGTACTCTCCTGAAATATCTATACCCAACTTACTGCCCAATCCAAAACTTGTTAAATAAGACCTCCAGCTTTTATATGCATCCTCTGAATTTTTATATTTATTAGACTGCATCATATTTTTAAAAATATTACAATAGTAAGTATTGCAACTACTCGCAATACTTTGTTTCAAACTTGTATAAGACGGATGAAAATGACACCTAATTATTCTCTTTCCTAGTCGATACTCACCTGCACAATTAAAGTGTGTTGATGATTTTATGGCTCCATCCTCCAGTCCAATCAAAGCCATAATTGGCTTGAATGTACTGCCAGGTGGATACGGAGCACTAACTGCCCTATTAAATATGGGTTTTGTAGGGTCATTTATTGCTCGTGAGTAAAACTTACCCCTATTTTGAATATTGAAATTAGCTGGATTATAAAAAGGACTCGAAATGAGTGATAAAATCTCACCTGTTTTAGGTTCAATAGCAACAATACTTCCCATTTTATGATTTAATAGTTTTTCACCGTACTGCTGAAGGTCAATATCGATAGACAATGATATATCCTGACCATCTGTAGGCTCGTAATCTAGTTTTCCACTCTTATAGCTACCTTTATTTACCCCGGATCTATCTACATAGAAATATCGCTCTCCTTTTATACCTCTAAGCTGTTTCTCATAAAATCGTTCAACCCCTTTTTTACCTGTAAAATCCCCTAGTTCATAATACCCCTCGGTTTGAAGTTCTAAATCTTTTTTAGATACCTCACCAAGATACCCAAGTAAATGAGCAGAGCTGTTGAATTTATAATTTCTATCTTGGCGTATTTCAAAGAAGAACCCTTTAAACTCATAGAGTCGTTCTTGTATTCGGGCATATGTAACATTCGATATATTTTTTTTAAACACCGACTTCCCCCTATACGATCCTCGCTTTGCCTTAGCCAAAAGTTGAATAAATTTTTCTTTATTAATATCCAATAATTTACAAAAGGCTAAAGTATCAATCCCATTCAATTTTATTGGAACTGAAACCATCAAATCATAAACTGGCTCATTGTAAACAAGGAGTTTGTCATTTCGATCAAAAATGAGTCCTCTTTGAGGATACACTGTTTGTTTTCTTAGAGATATCTTTTCTGCAATTAAAGCATACTTATCATCGATTATCTGAATTTGAAATAGACGATATATATAGATAAATCCTACCAGGATTACTACTGCATAAACATAGTATAATCGATAACTTCTCACTCGAATCTGTTTAATGATAATGCTTGAAATACGCCAATAATAGTCAGGGATAAAAGTGAGCTAGAAAACCCGGTTAAAATCATATGTTCAACCTGCATATTCCCTATTCCATCAATCCATAAAACATAAAAATGATAGAACAAGATCAAAATAAGAGTAGTGTAGTAAAATGGAGAAAACCCAGCTGTTTTAATGGAATAAGCTGACTTATTATTGGCGTGCTCTTTTAAATCTTGTCTCTCTAAAATTATCATTCGAATGGCAATAAACCAAAGACATGCTGACATATGAATACCTGGAGAATAAATGAATAAATCCATAATCAAACCCAAGCCAAATCCAATTAGAAACTGATAGGTCTTCTTTAAATGTAGTGGTAAGGTGAGTAGTAAAACAACAAATACTTGTGGATATATGTATGAAGAAATATCTAGGTGGTTCAGCACCAATACTTGGAACCCAATAACTAAAGTCCAGTATGTCAAAAGTCTAATCATTGGATAGTAGTTTCTTTAAATTAGAATACTCATTATTGAAAATTACAAAAACATATTCTAAGTTCCTAAAATTGGTAGCTGTTTTGACTTCTAGTTCAAAGAATTGGCTTTTAGGTTTATTCGTAATTTTTGAAACATGACCAATCGGAATTCCTTTTGGGAATAATAATGATGAATTACCAGTTGATACAACATCACCAATTTTCACCCTCTCTAATTTATTAATTCTATTAATCTTAAGGCTATTGATTTTGGTGTTATCCCATAAAATTTCAGTGTAATATTCTTGCCCATTAATATATGGAATAATTTTCATGTTTGTATTCAACAAAGACATTGCAGTACTATAATTCTCATTAGAACTCAATATAATTCCAGCTACCCCTTGTGACGAAATTACACCCATATTTTTTTTTATTCCATGATTTGAACCTTTGTTAATTATAAATACATTATTTACCTTAAAGGCAGTATTGAAGACCACTTGTGCGGGAATTGCGTCAAATAAAGGACGCTTTGCAGTATCCTTGATATGGAAAGTATCATTTAAATAAATGAAGCTTTGAGGGTACGATTCTCTGAATTGTTCAGAGATTTGATCTTGCAACCAACTATTTTGATTTTTAAGGTCCAAATAGCTATAAACATTAGAGGATAGCTTATTTATGCTGGCAGTAATACCTAAGGCCAATTTAGAAAAGGTGGCTTGCTGGTATGGATTTAAACTAAAAATCAAAAAACCACATATTATTTGTAGAACCACAAACAACATGATGTGAAAGTTATGCTGTATGAACGCAAATAGGCGTTGCATTAAGTGAATATTGTCCTGTAACTCTTGAGGTTTTTAAGTGCAACTGATGTACCTCTTACTACAGCTCTTAGCGGATCTTCAGCAACATATACTGGCAATTTTGTTTTACTTGATATCCTTCTATCTAAACCTCTCAATAGTGCTCCACCACCTGTTAAATACAATCCTGTTTGATAGATATCAGCTGATAATTCTGGTGGAGTCAACTCTAATGCTTTCATCACTGCTTCTTCAATCTTAGAAATTGATTTATCTAAAGCAAGTGCTATCTCAGTGTATGACACCATTATCTGTTTTGGGATACCAGTCATTAAATCCCTTCCATTTACTGGATAGTCTTCTGGTGGTGTTTCTAATTCAGGAAGAGCTGCTCCAACTTGAACCTTTATATTTTCGGCAGTTCGTTCACCAATCATTAAATTGTGTTGCCTTCTCATATATTCAATTATATCATTGGTAAAATCGTCTCCAGCAACACGAATCGACTCATCAGAAACTATTCCAGATAAAGCAATTACTGCAATTTCTGTTGTTCCCCCTCCTATATCAATAATCATGTTTCCCATTGGTTCGGCAACATCTACGCCAATACCAATTGCTGCAGCCATCGGCTCCGGTATCATGTATACTTCTTTACCTCCAGATCGTTCAGCACTCTCCTTTACTGCCCTTTTTTCAACTTGAGTAATCCCACTAGGAATACAAATAACCATCCTTAATTGAGGGCTACCAAAAGCTCCCTTGGTATTAATCATTTTTATAAACCCGCTAATCATCTGCTCTGCAGCCTCAAAATCAGCAATAACCCCATCCTTTAATGGTCTAACGGTCTTTATGTCTTCATGCGTCTTACCATGCATTTTTTGAGCTTCAAATCCAATTGCAAGAACTTCTTTACTGGCTCTGTTAACCGCAATAATGGAAGGCTCATCAACAACTAGTTTATCTTTATGCATAATTAATGTGTTGGCTGTGCCTAAATCAATAGCCAAATCTTGTGTAAAAAAGTTAAATATTCCCATTATTAGATTAACATTAGCAAAAATATGTATTTTACTAAATAAAATCGATAATAATTCACATTATCAATTGGTAATAAAATTATCTTTTATTTGATAATAATTTAATCTTTTATATATATATTTGCATCACCATGTATTTTGACAAAAACATTAAATTACTACGAACAAAAAAAGGAATCTCTCAGCAAGACTTAGCTGACTCGTTAGATTTAACTCGATCGAAACTAAATAGTTATGAGAGAGGAGTCCAGCCCCCTTTTGACATTCAAATTGAAATTGCGGATTATTTCAATGTAACTTTAGATGGATTAGTAAGACACGACCTATCCCAACTCACTCATTTCAAGCTAACACAAATACTTAAAGGTAGTGAAGCAGATTTAAGAGGTCGGAAATTACGCCTTCTTACCGTGAGTGTTGATGCTAACGATGAAGAAAATATCGAAGTTGTTAGTATGAAGGCACAAGCCGGATACACCAACGGCTATGCTGACCCAGAATTCATTGAAGGATTACCCAAATTCAAACTCCCATTCTTACCTAAAAACAAAACATATCGAAGCTTTCAAATTAAAGGAGATAGCATGCCTCCAATAAGTGAAGGTTCATGGGTAACTGCAAGCTATTTACAGGATTGGAACGACATAAAAGACGGAGAAAATTATATCGTAGTCACCAAAGATGACGGAGTTGTATTTAAACGACTGTACAATAAGATTAAAGAGGATCAAAGCCTTACCTTGGTCAGTACAAATAGTGCATATGCCCCATACCCTATGCACATTAACCAAGTCCTTGAAATTTGGAAATTTGAAACTTGGAACGGATTTGAATTTTAAATTAAAAAAAGGGGCGGTTTAAAAATCGCCCCTTTTTAAATACAAAAGCAAAAACTCTACTTATCTAATCGAATTGCATAAGCTTCTTTATTACCTTCAGAAGTTACTCCTTCTATGAGGACAGCTCCATCTTTCTGATCAAATGCCTTTTCTGCATCAGAAGTAGTATAAATGGGTGTTTTATCGATATGAGTAATTACAAAACCTTCAGGAATTCCCTTTGTTTTCAACTGTCCATTACCCAGCTTTGCTATTTTGACACCATTGCGAATCTTAAGTGATAAACGCTCATCTCTACTGATATTTTCAATCTCAGCACCGAGTATCTTTTTCTCCTCTCGCTTAACCTCGTTTACGATTTTACTAGATCCGTCCTTTGATAAAAGTATAGCTTCAATTGTTTTTTTCTTATCATCTCTCAAAACGAGAACATTGATTTTATCGCCGGGATGATATTTGCTAATCTGCTCTTGAAGTTCAGAAGACTTATTGACAAATTCATCATCTATTTTTAGAATAACATCACCATCTTTTATGCCTGCTTTATCAGCACTACCACCCTCTGAAACCGCTGGCACATATACTCCATTTAGACTATCTAGTCCTTTTTCGTCAGCCAACTCTTGAGTAATATCTTGAATTCGAACACCTAAAATGGCTCTTTTAACCTCTCCATAATCTTTCAAATCTGAAATAATCTTTTTGGCTAAATTGATGGGTATAGCAAATGAATAACCAGAGTAAGAACCTGTCTGAGATGCAATAGCTGTATTAATTCCAATCAATTCCCCTTTCGTATTAACAAGTGCTCCACCGCTATTACCAGGGTTGACTGCAGCATCGGTCTGAATGAAATTTTCAATAGCATATTCCCCGCCTCGTTGACGTAACAAGTTAATATTCCTACCCTTTGCACTTACTATACCAGCAGTGACTGTACTAGTTAAATTGAAAGGATTTCCAACAGCAACCACCCACTCACCAATGTTTAACTCATCACTGTTGCCCAAATTAAGGTAAGGTAAATCCGATTCTTCAATCTTCAATAGAGCCAAATCAGTTTCTGGGTCAACCCCAAGAACTTCAGCAACATAAGTCCGCTTGTCATCCAAGACCACCTCCACTTTATCTGCATTGTCTACCACATGATTATTTGTAACAATGAATCCATCACTATTAATTACTACTCCAGAACCAGATGCTTGTTGTGGAGCTCCTCCCTGGTCTGGAAACCTAAAACCTGGCCCAAAAAAATCTTCAAACGGACTCATAGACTGACCTCTAGGTGTGCTTTTGACAAGTGTTTTGATATGTACTACTGCCGGAGTAGCTATTTCAGAAACCGACACAAAATCAAATGCAATGGGTGCATCTGACATTTTTTCAGCCAATGTAAACTTGGCATTCTGATGTAAGCTAAAATTTTTGGAGGTTTCTTTTTCTGTGAACATTTGATTTAAACCTAATGCTATCAAACCACCCAATGTACCAATGGCAATTAATACCAATACTTTCTTAAAATTAATACTAGTTGTGTTCATACCTTATTTTTTCGATTAACTGTTCAACAAATTTTATTCCAAAATGGTTATAACTAACTTTTGGCCAATAATTTTATAGATTTGAAACATCTTAATTAAAAACCATGATTCAAACGAGCAATATTTTAAATATCATATCAAATGATTTACCTTTATCGATTAAAAGGTATAAATAATCCATCAAATGTTTGTTTTTGGAAAAATATCTGATGAATACATCGTAGAACGAATAAAATCTAACGATGAAAAAATTCTTTTACATCTTTATAAAGAATACCATAGCCTCATTAAAAGTTTTATCATGAAGAATGGAGGTGACAACGAAAATATTGATGACATCGTTCAAGACACCATTATATCATTATGGAAAAATATACAAAAACCAACATTCTTATTGCATGCTAAACTATCAACCTATGTGATAGCTATAGCAAAAAATAAATGGTTTAGGGAGTTGAAAAAACGAAGTAAGTTTAGGCGTGTTGACGCAACACATTCTAGAACAATAAAAGCATCTAATACCTCAAGTAATCCAGATCATGCTATTATCTTAAAAATTTTACAAGAGATGGACGAAACGTGTCGTAGATTACTTGCTTATTTTTATTTCGATGGACTTAACAATAAAAGTATTGCCGAGAAACTAAATTTCGCCAATGCAAATACGGTAAAAAGCAAAAAATATCAGTGTTTTAAAAAATTACAAGCTACTGTTCTTGAACAATATCAAAAAGACGACTTCATATGAATATTGATCAAAAAACATATGAACTTATCAATTCATACTTATCTGGAGAGTTGAATGGTCGTAAGCTAGACGCTTTTAAGGCTAGACTAAAAAAAGAGGAGGATTTACGAAACAAAGTAGAACTCCAGCAGGCTATTATTGATGGTATTAAAGAAGTCCGAACTCAAGAACTCAAAGATTTCATCAATAAAAACATTGCAAAAGAAAAAAAAATACAAAGCCCTGTCTTTACGACCGGACTTTCAATTGCTGCCTCGATTGGAATAATTTTGGTCATCTTTTTTTCGATAAAACCATTTATCAATAAGAAATCAACGATAGGTCGCAACAAGAGTGATGTAGATAGCTCAAATTCTGCTTTTAGTCTTAATGAAAAACACCAAAACAGCTTGGTCAACACTGATTCAGCCGTTGATCAAAAAAAATCATTAGATACGCAACTGATTGCAAAAGCTCCGACATTAGAACAAGTACTTATCGAAAAAGAACTAGGTGATAAAAAGGCACTGGAAGATGAGATTGAAAATGAAATTGAAGAGGTGATGTTGTCGGGTAATGAAGATTTAGCAGCAGATGACCTCAATGAAGAACATTCCAAAGCAAGTATAGATAAACTAATTAAAAATGTAAAATCAACTACTAATAACACGCTGTCAACTAAAAGCAATCAAATAAGGAATGATTCTATCGTTCAAAAAGATCAATTACTAGCATCATCAAATGTAAATATCAAATTGCTCTCAAACACTGAAGAAAGAGATGACATAAAAACTACGTCTAATCCAGACAATGAATTGACGGATAATAGTGAGGCTAAACGTGTAAAATCTAGGAAAAAAAACCGAATAAAAAAACCTACTATTCGAGT
Organism: Bacteroidia bacterium; assembly: GCA_022425465.1. Lineage (GTDB taxonomy): Bacteria > Bacteroidota > Bacteroidia > NS11-12g > UBA9320 > UBA9320. The sequence goes on from JAKMFK010000111.1 coordinate 9,730, forward strand.
TGAATTTTGGGAGAGTGTGGTTGGTTTTAATGGGTATAAGTATGACGGAACTACCTTAGAATTGTATGGCGTTTCCCCAAATAAAAAAATCGCCCTGTCATCTTTAGAAAACAGATTATACCTCAAAAAAGGCACCCAATATTATAGTATAATAAAAGGTAATAGAACCCAAAAGTTCACACCCATTACTAACTCTATACTGATAACATTACTTAATGAATAAAGATAATATTCCATTTTATAAATACCAAGGAACTGGCAATGACTTTATAATCATTAATGATTTGGATGGCCACCTATCGACTGAAGATATCATCAATTTATGTGATCGCAAATATGGTATAGGTGCGGATGGCATAATATTCATGAGTAAAACTAAAGACGTTGATTTCAAAATGATGTACTTCAATGCTGATGGATCAGAGAGTTTTTGTGGAAATGGAAGTAGATGTGCCGTGAAGCATGCTCAATACCTCGGTTGGATTTCTGGCCAGTGTATATTCACCTCTAATGATGGTGATCACGCTGCAGAGATCGATGAAGAAACGGTCAAACTAAAGATGCACGACGTTGATTTTATTGTTGTTGAGGATATGGGATATATTCTCAATACAGGTT